>JAJDXU010000378.1 GCA_022823105.1 Dehalococcoidia bacterium | reverse complement strand
CATCCAGTTCGAAGCCCCGGTGCAGCAGCCGGACCGCCTCGTGCGCCTGCTGCCGGTCGATGATGCACGATATCCGGATTTCAGACGTGGTGATCATGTCAATATTGATCCCACCGTCTGCCAGTATCCTGAACATCCGCGACGCATAGCCCGGCGTGTTCTGCATTCCGGATCCCACCACGCTCACCGACGCCAGCGAACTGTCGCTGATCACCTGCGCGGCTCCCAGGTTCGGCTGCGACGCGGCCATCTGCCGCAACGCCTGCGGCAAATCGTCGCTGGTAACCGTGAAGCTGATATCGGTCGTCGTGCGGTCCGCGCTGGTGTTCTGGACGATCGTGTCCACGCTGATGCCCGAGGCAGCCAACGGCTCAAAAAGCGCCGCGGCGACGCCGGGTTTGTCTTGAACGCCGCAAACGGTGACCTTGGCCACGTTGGTCTGGTAGGCGATTCCCGTTACTTTGATGCGATCTTCCATGCTCGAATCATCCGATGGTTGGTGGATCAGGGTGCCGGGCGCGTCGGTGAAACTCGACGCCACGTATATCGGTACTTTGTACACCGCGCCCAGCTCTATGGAACGCGGGTGCATCTTGGCCCCGGCCGCCGCCAGTTCCAGCATTTCGTCATAACCGACCTCGGAAAGCTTGGCCGCTTTGCTCACCACCCGCGGATCCGCGGTGTAGATGCCTTCCACGTCGGTGTAGATGTCACAGCGGTCCGCGTGCAGGGCGGCCGCCAACGCCACGGCCGTCGTGTCCGACCCGCCGCGCCCCAGGGTTGTTATGTCCTCGTCGGGCGTCAGGCCCTGGAACCCGGCAACGATCACCAGGCGACCCTTGGACAGCTCATGCTGCAGGCGCGCCGGGTCCACCTCGCTGATCCGCGCCCGCCCGTAGGCGCTGTCCGTGCGTATGCCCGCCTGCGGACCGCTCAGACTGATCGCGTCGTAGCCCAGGCCTCTGAGCGCCATGGACAGCAGCGTAATCGACACCAGCTCCCCGGTCGAAAGGAGCAGGTCCAGTTCTCTCGGATCCGGCTCGTCCGCTACCGTGCGGGCCAGGTCGATCAGATCGTCCGTCGTATCCCCCATGGCCGACACCACGGTCACCACCTGGTGCCCCTGCTCATAAACTCCGGCTATGCGTTTCGCCACGCTGACGATCTTTCCCGCGTCGGCAACGGAACTCCCGCCGTATTTGTGAACGAACAGAGACACTTCCCTATGACCCTTTGACTGCTTACGACCCTTCGGCGACCTGCGACCCTTCGACTGACAGAACATGCGCTCCCATGCCGGTAGGCCGCGTGATCTCTACACGGCCATCCACCCCCGCCAGCCGGGCCGCGTCGAACATCTCGTACGCCACCGTCATGGATCGGTCCCGGGCCAGCGCCAGGATCGTGCTGCCGCTGCCCGAGAGGAACACTCCCAACGCGCCGGCGTTCCGCGCAGCCTCAAATATCACTTTCATCGGTGGGAATATGGCCTGGCGATACGGTTGGTGCAGCCTGTCCTGCGTGGCGATGCTCAGGTATTCCGGGTGGTTCGATTGCATTCCTGCCACCAGGAGCGCGGCCCGGCTCATATTGTACACCGCGTCCGCCACGGATACCTCGCCGGGCAGCACCCTCCGCGCATCGGCGGTCGCTATCCGGCGGTCCGGAACGAACAGCACCGCCTGGATATCCTCAGGTACATCGATGGGCGCGGTGTACAGTTGCTGGTCGTCCATGACCACCAGTTGCAGCCCGCCGTGCACCGCCGCCGCAACATTGTCGGGATGTCCTTCTATGGTCGCCGCCATTTCCAGCAGGTCGTTGGCCGTGAAAGGCTCGCCCAGCAGGGCGTTTGCCGCCACCAGCCCGCCAGCGATCGCGGCAGCGCTGCTCCCAAGCCCCCGGCTCAGCGGTATCGTGTTGACGCAACGCATCCGCACCGGCGGCATATCCTCGTCGGCTTCCCCGTACAGGAAAGCCATCGCCCGGTACGTCAGGTTCTCCGCGTCGGTCGCCAACTCACCGTCGCCTTCCCCGACCACCTCGACCTCGGGTTCCGAGCCGTCTCCCAAAGTCGTCACTGTGATCTGATTCCACAGGTCCAGCGCCATGCCCAGGCAATCGTAGCCCGGGCCCAGATTGGCCGTCGTCGCAGGGGCGCGTACTTCTACCGTTGGCACTGCGTTCTCCGTTCCACCCGGCGATATCAGTTCAGCACCCGCTGGCTGACGTATCGGCCCAGATCGCGGTTTTCGCGGAACTCGAATCCGCCAAAATCACCGCCGTACCCGATTATCGGCACCTGCGTCTCGTGCGCCGATCCGTGGGATCGCAAGCCGGGCGGCAACGAAACCTCCGCCGGGTCTCCAAACACCACGTCCGCGTCGGCCGTCACCAATATGTCCCCGATCCGTTCCTGCATCAACGAAAAACGCGACGCCGCGTCCTCCCGCGCAAACACATCCTCCACTCCGTCGGTCTCCCGCAGCGCTCCCATCGCATCCTGCATGGCGGACGGGTCCTCAAGATGCACGTAGATGCAGCCCCCCAGATTCGAGTGATGCACCACGTATTGGTCCTTGATCACCGGCACGGCCTGGGCCCGAATGTTATGTCGCGCCAGTATCGCCGGCAGGTGCAGCATCCGCCGCTTGTCCGACATCCCATGGTCAGCCGTGATCAGAATCTGAACATCCGGCACGTCGTTGTACAAACGCCCCAGTCCCCTATCCAGAATCTCAAGGTGCCTCGCAGACTCTGGATGGCTGGGACCGTGCATGTGCATGGCGTAGTCAGTCGTGGCAATGAACGCCAGGTCATAGCGTTCGTCCAGCAACGCCCGCCTCGCAGCCTCAATCGTCCAGCCGTTCACATCCGCCGAGTACACATGTGGAGGCTCTCCCGCCGCGGCAACGGCCCGCTCGGTGGGTTGCTCCGACGAAAAAGCCAGGTCGGTCCCGCCACCCAGCAGCCGGCGCAGCTTGTCCTTGGACGCCGCCAGCAGCGACCGCCCGCCGTTGCGCCGGCAAAGGTCAAAGATGGTGTCCGAGCAGATGAACTCGCCCGACTCCACGTATTGCTCTATTCCCTGCCTGCGGTCCAGCCAGTAGTTGGAGACGATGCCATGCTGCGCCGGATAGTGCCCCGTGACCATCGAGGTGTTGTTCACGTTGGTCACGCTGGGCATCATACCGCCTGCGGTAACGTGAAAGCCTTCCCTGGCGAACCGCTGCAGATTGGGCGCAGGGCAGGTTTCCAGGTATTCGGGATCAAGCCCATCGATCATAACCAGGACTGTCGTTGCTGCCATGTGCCTTGAATCCTCGTCAGCGTGCGGCCTTCGTCAGCGTGCGGCGGAACGCGCCAGTTGCGCGGCCCTCAAATAGTCGTTGAGCAACCTGGGCATCAGGAACTTCCGGCGCACCCGGTCCCTGGCGTTGCGACCGATCTCGGCGCGCAACTCTTCATCCACCAGCAGCTCGGCAATCCGTTCTCCCGCCTGCCTGGCGTTGTCCACCAGGTATCCCGACTCACCGTCAACGATCTGCAGCCGTATCCCGCCGACGTTCCCGCCGATCAGGGGCTTGCCTTTCCACATGCCCTCGGAAACCGTCAGTCCGAACCCCTCCCGTGTCGATTTCTGCACCAGCACTTGGGAGTGTGTTTGCAGCGCGTTTACGATCTCGTCATTGGTCGCGGGCAGATTGTACGGCGAAAAGTACAGGTGAATGTCCGGGTCGCTGTCGGCGTGTTCGCTCACTGAGCGCAGCACCTGTTCTCCCTCCGGGTCGTCATTGGCCTGGCTCAGACCCAGCAAAGCCAACTGAAGCCCCGGATGGCTTTTCTTGGCCTGCCGGTAGGCGTCTATAACGCCCCAGGGATCCTTCCACACGTCGAACCGCGATACCTGGGTCACCAACGGGCGGGACACATCGATCCCCAGCGCCCTGGCGATGTCCGCCGCCTTGTGCCGGGGCATCTCACGGTTCTTGGGCGCGAACGGGTCAATGGCCGGCGGAGCGATGAATATCCCCGCATCGCACGGCGCCCCGGCGGGAGCGTAGTCGTCCAGCGAGCACACCATCAGGTCATAGGCTTCAGTGAGCGGCATCAGGCGATCCATCAACCACCGGTTCGGCGATGTCAGGTCGATATGCACCACCCAAAGCTTCGTCCCCGCTATTCCCCGGTCCAGCAGGCGACCCAGCGGAAGCAGCTGCGGGTCGTGAAAGAACCACACGTCCGCCGACAGACCATTCTCCCTCACATCATCGGCTATGCCGTCCAGACATTCAAAGTAAATGTCCAGTTCTTCATCGGACAGCTCACCCTCGGCTCCCTGCAGCATGTTGTGGATGCGCTTGGTGACGTCAAAAAAACGCGGGTTTTTCGGGGTGATAACCGCACGTTGCGTTTTGATCCCAAGGGCGTTGCTCAGCGGCACCAGCGAGTGGAGAATTTCGGCCACACCGCCCCCGTAAGCGGTGCTGTTGATGTGGAGTACGCTGTCGGTTTTGAATTGGCCAGCGTTGACGGCCAGTTGCTGGGCCGTCTCCAAAGGAAGCAGATCGAGGTAGATTTCCGCGTCTGCGGTGGGATATTCGATAATGTCGATCAACCTCGCCGTGCCTCCCAAAATAATTGCGCGGCAAATATATTAGAGCCATTGCCCCCCGGTGTACACCGGTATCGCAACCCGATTTGGCGGGATAGATTGACATACGCCGTCCACCGGTCGCTTTCGATTGTTGCGCGCGTGTCCGGATGGTGCGGTATTCGGGAGCCAAAAGCGTCGTTTCCGGTCAGGTCATCCCGCTCAGGCACAATCCGCCAACCCCATCGGCCGCAAGCTGCGGCGCTATTCAACGGTTACGGATTTCGCCAGGTTCCTCGGCTGGTCCACGTCGCAGCCTCTCCTCACTGCGATGTAGTAGGCGAACAACTGCAGCGGGATCGTAGCCACTATGGGCGTCAGATGGTCCGGAACCTCAGGAACGAACATCGCCCCGTCCACCACGCTGGACAACTGGTTGTCTCCCTCCGTCAGTACGCCCAACACGGCTCCGCCCCGCGCCTTCACTTCCTGAACGTTGTTCACCATCTTGTCGTACAGCGCGTCGCGGGGTGCAACGGCCATCGTCGGCATCCGGTGGTCGATCAGCGCGATGGGGCCGTGCTTCATCTCCCCCGCCGGGTACGCCTCGGCGTGAATGTAGCTGATCTCCTTCAGCTTCAGCGCCCCCTCCGTCGCGATCGGAGAGTTTATTCCTCGGCCCAGGTAGATGAAATTTCTCCGGTCGTAGTACGCGCCGGACAATTCGTCCAATTCCGTGGGCTTGCTGACCAGGCTGGCCACGTGGCCCGGCACCCGCGCCAACTGATCAACCCAGGTTTGAGTGACCGCGCCGGACGCGCCGCCGGCCTCCGCGAGACGCATCGCCAGCAAGTTCAATATGGTCAACGAGGCTATGAAGGTCTTGCTGCTGGCGACCCCTATCTCAATCCCCGAACGCATCAACAGCGCCGATTCCGCCAGTCGCGTAGCCTGGCTGTTTGGGGAATTGCAGATCGTAATCAACCTGGCGCGGCTGTTCCGCACCTGCTCCATTGCCGCCACCGTGTCCGCCGTTTCCCCGGATTGCCCGATGGCCACCACCAGGGTCCGCTCGTCCAGCATCGGCTCCCGGTACCGGAATTCGGATGCCGATTCAGCCTCCGCCGGTATTCCCCCCAGCCGCTCAACCAGGTGCCGACCCACCTGCGCTGCGTTGAGACTGGTGCCGCACCCAATCAGCGCCACCCGCCGGATGCCCGCCAACTCCGCGTCCGACATCTCCAGGTCTGGCAGCGTCACCTTTCCATCCGTGAAGTTCACCCTGTCTCGCATCGCCGCAACCACTGCCTGCGGCTGCTCCATGATCTCCTTCAGCATGTAGTGGCGATATCCGGCCCGGTCCACCAGCACATCATTGAGCGAAATTGGCCTCATCTGCTTGTTTACACGGTCCCCGTGGCGGTCCAGGAATGTTATTCCCGACCGGGCGACCACGGCCGCCTCGCCGTCCTCAAGAAAGCCGACCGGAAGGTTTCCCTTGTCGCCGATGATCGGCAGCAACGCCGGCAAATCGCTGGACACTATCCCCTGTCCCGCATGATGCGCCACCGCAACACCGCCGGCGTGCCCTAGACGCATCGCGCATATGCTGTCGTCATCTCCCTCTCGCACCGCCACGATGGCTTGCGGCCCCTGCACCACCGACCCCATCCGCAGGACGGCTTTCGGCAAGCTCAGCCCGTCGTTCATCCCCTCCTCGATCAGGTGCGGAATCACCTCGGTATCCGTTTCCGACGTAAACTTGTGACCCCGTTTCTGAAGGTCGGATTTCAGGGCGAGGTAATTCTCGACGATTCCGTTGTGCGCAACGGCAATACGGCCCGTGCAGTCGGTATGCGGGTGCGAGTTGGCTTCGGTCGGCCGCCCATGCGTCGCCCAACGGGTGTGCCCCAGCGCGGCGGAACCCTCCGGTGTCCGACACGTCGAGTCGTGCAGCAGTCCAACCACTCGCCCCACCGTCTTGCGCAGGTGCAACCCACCCTCCGGTTCGATCACCGCGACCCCGGCGCTGTCGTATCCCCGGTACTCCAGCCGCCTGAGCCCCTCGACCACTATGGGCCAGGCCTGCCGGTCCCCCACGTAACCGACTATCCCGCACATGCGTCGCTATCCGCCGTCCGGGTCGTCGCTTCGCACCGTGAGTGTAGCGTCAACGTGTTCCCGCCCGTCATCCGCCCGGACCGGCTCCAGCCGATACACGTTGGCCGGCGCCAGTCGCGGGGCGACTTCGTCGCAGTCCAGGACCAGTTGATCCGCCGGAGTATCGTGGGTCGCGATGGGCGTCTCCGCGGCAATCTCCATGATCGCATCCGCCAACGCCGCCGGGTCATGCCGCACGAAAACCCCCGGAGCCAGCAGCGGCCGCTGCACGATGCGTCCCACCATCGTCAACGATTCCGCTTCATCCAACAGCACCGGGTGCTGGCCCTCGCCGGAATATCGACTCAACTGCCGCGACGGTATCGGCGTGTTGTTGACCAACAGGAAGTCCAGCGGCTGCCGGGTCCCCAGGTATTCGGCCAACAGCGCGAGGAAATTGGAGGTTCGGAATCCGGCGCTCTCGTTGGGTTTCGTCATCAGGTTGCAAACGTGGATTTTCACCGCCGGCGATTCGGTGATCGCCTCCGCAACGTCTTCCACCAGCAGGTTGGGCAGCACGCTGGTGTAGATATCCCCGGGACCCAGCACGATCACGTCCGCCTCCGCTATCGCCTCCAGCACCGGCGGATATGCGTACGCCTTGGGGTCCAGGTAAATGTAGTCGATCGCCACGTCCAGGCTGTCGCGGCGCAAATCGATGGTCGATTCCCCTATCAGTTCCGAGCCATCCTCCAGCCGCGCGCACAGCGTCGCCTTGGTCAGGGTAACCGGCAGCACCGTCCCATTGATGCCCAGGATCCTGCCTGCCTGTTCGATGGCGGTCACGGTGTCGCCCGTGACTTCGGTCAGCGCCGCGAGCAGCAGGTTTCCGAAGCTGTGCCCGGTCAGGCCTTCTCCGGCCGAAAACCGGTAATCAAACAGTCGGCGCATCAACCCGGCGGATTCTTCCTCTCCCGCCAAAGCCATCAGGCATCGCCTCAAGTCGCCCGGCGGCAGATGCCCCAGCTCGTCCCGGAGACGGCCGCTGCTGCCACCGCTGTCGGTCATGGCGACCACGGCAGTAAGGTTGCAATCAAGCGCCCGCAGGCCACTTAAAGTGGTGTGATTCCCTGTGCCGCCACCGACAACAACAATATTCTTTCTGGGCATTGGTGAAGGGCCGGGTTCTGGTCAGATCGGCTCAAATCCGTCTGACTTCTATCTTGCGATTGAGCTCGCAGAACCCTAGGGCAGTATATGTACACCGGGCGAGAGGTGTCAAATCAACCGCGGGCTGCTGACAGGGCCGTTCGGTTATTCGCGTTGGGCGAGATAGTCCGCTCATGGTGCGGAACGTCCGCTCCTGGCGAGGGCCTGTCGAACCACGAGCGGACGGCGCTCTGTCCAATATCCCTGACGGTACCTGCGGATGGGGCGATCCGATAATCGATTTGATCCCGCGTCTGCGGACGAACTCCCGATCACGGGTCACTCGGCCCGTCTCCCGAACCTTCAGTCCTCGTCCCCATACCGGCTTTCAAAGTACGGAATGACGCTGTCTCCCATCTGCTCCACCACCCGCATCGCCATGCGGGCGTCCATTCCCGGGTACCAGATGCGGAACATGAAATGGTTGGCTCCGACCCGTTGGCGGTGGTCCTCGATCTGCTGGATAACCTCTTCGCTGCTGCCCAGTATGAACCGGTCCCGCGCCAACTCCTCGAACGGAATGCGAAAATCCTCTTCCCCGGGCAGCGCCTTGTCCTGGCCCCAGTCGGCATAGGCCTGGTACTTGGCCTCCATGTACGGCTGGGCGTTCCGGACCGCCTCTTCGTGAGTCGGGGCGATGTGCATCTCCTTGATGATCGGCATTTCGGCCGGCATCTCTTTGCCACCGGCGTCCAGGCCCTCCTGGTATATCGCCGTCTGCCTTTCCAGCGTCTCCAGCGTGGCGTGCGGATTGACAAACCAGGGCAATCCCAGTTCCCCCGCCCGGCGCACTACGGTATCAAAGTTCGCCGCCACCCAGATTGGCGGATGCGGTTCCTGCACCGGGCGAATGGCGCAGGTCGCGTTGTCCAGGTTGAAGTGACGGCCGTGGAACGTCACCTCATCCTCCGTCCACAGCCGCTGCACCAGCTCCAGCGACTCCAGGAATCGGCCCACCCGGTGCCGCCGCTCGACATTGAACGCCTGGTACTCGATGTCGCGGTAACCCAACCCGACACCCAGGACCACGCGCCCGTCGCTGATCACGTCCAGCGTCGCCACGGTTTCCGCCACGTCCGCCGGCGAATACAGCGGCAGCAGCAGGATGGACAGCACCAGCTTCATGTCTCCTGAGTCCGCCGCCAGCCGCGCCAGCAGCGGTATGCTCTGCAGGTTCTGGTACGGCGGCGAGAGAAAGTGCTGCCCGCATGCAATCGAACTGAACCCGGCGTCGCGCGCCAGCCGGGTCAATTCCACCGTTTCCCGGAACCTCTGCGTCGCCGAATCGCTGGCCGGGTGTTGCGGCATTGCCATGATGCCAAATTTCATTGTCTGCGCTCCAATTTCAGGCATGAAAATGGCGTCCCAGGCAGGATTCGAACCCGCGGCCAGCTGCTTAGAAGGCAGCCGCTCTGTCCACTGAGCTACTGGGACGCGCCACTTTTAGAATAGGAAAAACCCTCCGAAGCTGTCAACGGCATGCGACGATCCCACACCCGCCACAAACACTTTTCCCCGTAGCTGGGAAGCAGGCGTCATTGAGCCATATAGTTCCGTTTGCACGGCAGATATCCGCAAAATAAACCGTGTTAATGCCAGATTGCCTGCTTTTCTCTACGGATCACAACTATTGCGCCGGGGCATGTCATCTGCGAAAATTGGATGACTTGGATCGGCGTATATTGCCGATCTTTGCTATGCAGTGAGCCGCAATGATATGGTAACCGACGTCAACCACCCCATCCGCGTCCTGGTGGCGAAGCCCGGCCTGGATGGCCACGACCGTGGCGCCAAGGTCATCGCCCGCGCCCTCCGCGACGCCGGCATGGAGGTGATCTACACCGGCATACGACAGACCCCCCAGATGGTCGTCCACGCCGCCGCCCAGGAGGACGTTTCCGTGCTGGGCCTGAGCATTCTCTCCGGCGCCCACATGGAACTCCTGCCCGAAATCATGCGGCTCCTCCGCGAACAGGGAATGGACGACGTGCTCGTGGTTCTGGGAGGCATCGTCCCCGAAGCCGACCGGGAACCGCTGGCACAGATGGGCGTGTCCGCCGTATTCGGACCCGGCACATCAACCAACGATATCATCGACTACATCAAGACCTACGCGGCAACCGATTGACACGCGCCACTAAATTTTTCTAAAAATCCGCAAAACCATCGCTTGCCATAAAATAAGCGCCAACCTATAATCCCCACAGGCGATTTCATGCGCTCGCCGTCGGCGGTGCCATAATGAATTACAACGTCGCGCAATTGTTGAAGGAACCTATCGGTTCCGAACGGGCTTTCACGATAACGAAAGGAGAATCTATCGAATATTTTGTCCCCGTCGATAGCGCCGCCGGCCACGTCAAACTGGTCCGCACCCACCACGGAATCTGGGTGCAGGCGTCTGTGACCGCCCAGGTCTCCCAGGATTGCAGCAGGTGTCTGGCCGATTCCAGCCATACCCTGGACTTGGATATCGACGAGGAATACTTCCCTGAAATCGACGTCAGGACCGGTCGTCGGATGTCCCCACCGCCCGATTGGGAGGGCCTGAGCATCGGCGCCGATAACCTGTTGGACGTGGCCGAAGCCATCCGCCAATCTGCCCTGGCGATCCTGCCCCTCAAACCACTCTGCAAACCCGACTGCCACGGCATCTGCGACCGTTGCGGAATCAATCGCAACCACGACGAATGCTCATGCTATTCCCAAAATATCGACCCCAGGTGGGAAGCCCTGCGATCCCTGTTGGTCGAGACCTGAACTGAACAACACCGCCAAATCAGTTGTCTTCCAACAACCGTATCGGCACAAACTGGAACCGAAATGGGTGCACTACCAAACAAAAAACTGACTCGAGCCCGCAAGGGTCGCCGGCTGTCTTCGCCGGCTTACCGACTGCGCGCCATGAGCCCCGCGCGTTGTCCCCGCTGCCGGCATGCGAAGCGGCCACACGCCGCTTGTCCCGGCTGTGGTTACTACCGCGGGCGTTCGGTGGCAGTGTGAAGTGACTGGAGGGCGGCCGAATGACTGATATCGAACGAGCTCACATGTATTCGTTCATCTTCCCCGGGCAGGGCGCCCAGAAAGTTGGCATGGGAAAATCTCTCTTCGAAACATCCCCCGCAGCCCGCTCCGTGTTCGAGGAAGCGGACGACAGCCTGGGCGTGAACCTCACTCAGGTGATGTTCGAGGGCCCCTCCGAGACCCTCCAGGACACCGCTTTCGCCCAGCCCGCCATCATGACCGTCAGCATCGCCATCTGGCGGGCCTGGCAGGAATTCCTCGGCGCGTCTGCCCCGCGGCCGGCCGCGGTCGCCGGACACAGCCTCGGCGAATACACTTCCATGGTCGTCGGCGGCGTCATGGATTTCAGCGATGGCGTCCGCCTCGTCCGCGAACGCGGCCGCTTGATGCACAAAGCGTCCGAGGCCCGGCCCGGATCCATGGCGGCCATCATTGGTCTCGATGAAATGGTCGTCGCTCAGGTCGCCCAGGACTCCGGCGTTGAGATGGCCAATATCAACTCCGACGACCAGATCGTCATCAGCGGCGACAAAATGGCTCTCGCCCGGGCAATGGATCTTGCCTCCGCCCGCGGCGCCAAGAAAGTCGTGCCCCTGGCGGTCAGCGGAGCTTTCCATTCCCGCCTCATGGAACTGGCGCAGCAGGGCCTCACCGACGCCGTTGACAACATAACCCTCCAGGACCCCCAGTGCCCGGTCGTGGCCAACTCCACCGGCATCGCCATCACCAACGCGGAACAGGCGCGTCAGGAACTGCTCACCGGCTTGTGCAACTGCGTACTTTGGAAGCATTCGGTGCAGTACATGCTCGATTCCGGAGTGAACCGTTTCGTGGAGTTCGGCCCGGCCCGCGTCCTGTCCAGCCTGGTCCGCCGCATTGACCCCGGCGTCGAGGCCATGACGCTGTCGGATCCCGACTCAATACGCAAAGTCGTCAGCGATCAGCAATAGGGCCGACGCTGCCACCTCAGTCGACGTAGGCGGGGGTCCATCATCATGGCCACCCGGCAGAGTTCGCGTGTTAATCGCAACGCCCCGGTGGGCCGCCAGGCCCGCACCCTCACCCTGCAATGCCTCTACATGCACGACCTGCGTGGCCATTTCGAACCCCAAACCATCGACTGGCTGTGCTCTGAAACCCCCGTCGCGGGCGCCGTCCGCCGTAACGCTGAACTCATGATTGCAGCCATCCTCGATGACGTTGACAGTCTGGATGCTCTCATCCAGCGTTATGCCCCAGCCCTCCCTGTTAACCTGCTGGCCATCGTTGACCGCAGCGTATTGCGTGTGGCAATCTATGAGATGCTGTATCGGACGCAGGTTCCCAGCCGTGTGGTCATCAACGAAGCCACCGAATTGGCGTCGGAGTTTGGGAGTGAAAGCAGCGCGCGATTCGTAAACGGCGTCCTCGGCTCTGTCCTTGGCGACTCGATCGCAATTCGTCAAACCGACCCATCCGGTGCATGACCATCAACAACTACTAACGCAATTTCTGCGGCGTCCGAACGCCGCTCTCTCGTGGAGATGAACCTTTGAGTACCGTGCTTGAGCGCATCACCGACATCGTCGTCGACAAACTGGGCGTCGATGCCGCTGATGTGACCGAAGAATCATCCTTCCAGGACGACTTGGGAGCCGATTCCCTCGACCTGGTCGAACTGATCATGGCTTTCGAAGAGGAATTCAGTTCCGATGGCAACACCATCGAGATCCCCGACGAGGACGCCGGAGAAATTCACACGGTCGCCGACGCTGTCGAGTACCTCAAAGACAAGGGCGTTCAGGACACATAGCGGTCATCCCAGTCCCGTCCTGCCCCGTCCGAGCATAAAATAGCGCCGGCCGAGGACAGGATTGGTCATGGATACGCTGGAAGACTTGGCTCAACGCGTCAGAGGATGCACCGATTGCCCTCTCCACACTTCGCGCACCAACGCGGTGCCCGGTGAAGGTCCGGCCGATGCCGAGATCCTTTTCATCGGCGAAGGACCCGGCTTCCACGAAGACCGCCAGGGCCGCCCCTTCGTCGGACCCGCAGGAAATTTCCTGGAAGAACTGCTCCAGTCCATCGGTATGACCCGGGATCAGGTGTACATCGCAAATATGGTCAAGTGCCGGCCTCCCGACAACCGGGATCCCGCCCCCAACGAGATAGCCGCCTGCGGCAAGTTCCTCGACCGGCAGATCGAGCTCATCGACCCACTGTTGATCATCACCCTGGGCCGGTTCTCCATGTCACGCTTCCTCCCGGGACAGAGCATCAGCCGCGCTCGCGGCCGGTTGCGATCCGTCGGTGGACGCCAGGTGTTTCCAATCATGCACCCCGCCGCCGGCCTCCGTCGTCAGGAAATGCGCGCGTCCATTGAAGAGGATTTTGCCAAGGTGCCCGGCCTGCTCGACGTCCTCCGCATGCAGGCGGAACCGGCGACACCCGGCAGCATTCGCGAGGAACCCGCCCACTACGCGACCGAAACTCCCCCGCCATCATTGTGGGACATGCTGCCAACCGCTCCGGACGCCGCCGGCGCCAACACGCCACCCGTGGAACATCCCGTCGAACCTCAGCATCCGACGCCCGATGAGCCGTCCTCCGATGAACCATCCTCCGATGAGCCATCCTCCGATGAACCTCCCGCTGGCCAGCAGCGCCTTTTCTGACGGACCCCAACTTGGTCGGTAACACATTGCCTAACCCTCCGGTCGGTTCCACCATTCGCGTGGTGCCGCTGGGCGGTTTGGGCGAGATCGGCAAGAACATGATGGCCCTCGAGTGCGGCGAGGACATCATCGTCATCGACTGCGGCGTCCAGTTCCCCTCCGAGGATATGCCCGGCGTTGACCTCATCATCCCCGACGTCTCCTATCTGGCGGCACGCGCCCATCGTGTGCGCGGAATCCTGATCACCCACGGCCACGAGGACCATATCGGCGCGCTGCCCTACGTCCTGCCCGACCTGGAAGTGCCCGTGTACGCGCCTCGGCTCGCCCATGGGCTGATCCAGGTCAAGCTGCGCGAGCGCCGCCGCACCCGCGACATGACCGTCCACGCCATCGAACCCGAAGAACCCATACAGTTCGGCGACAACTTCCGCGCCACCTGGTTCCGCGTGTGCCACTCCATCCCCGACGCAATGGGCATCTGCCTCGACACCCCGCTCGGGTCCATCATCCACACCGGCGATTTCAAGATCGACCACACCCCCGTTGATGGCCATACCATCGATATGCCGGCCCTCGCCGCCCGCGGCACCGACGGAGTCCTGCTCCTGTTTTCAGACTCCACCTACGCAGAACTGCCCGGATACACTCCGTCCGAGCAGGTCATGGGCTCCGCCCTCGATCGCGCCATGGCAGATGCCTCCGGCCGCGTCATCATCGCCACCTTCGCCTCCCTCATCAGCCGCATCCAGCAGGTCATCACCGCCGCGGAAAAACACGGCCGCAAGGTCGCCTTCGTCGGCCGCAGCATGGTGGCCAATGTCCAGATGGCCACCGAAATGGGCTATCTCGACGCCCGCTCCGGCACCATAATACCCGTGCGCGAGGCCGATAATTGGCCTCCCAACCGCGTCGTCCTGATGACCACCGGCAGCCAGGGCGAGCCCACCTCAGCCCTCGTGCGAATCGCCAACGGAGAGAATCGCGACGTCGATCTCATGGAGGGCGACACCGTCATCATCTCGGCCACTCCCATCCCAGGTAACGAGCGCGCGGTCAGCCAGACCATCGACAACCTCCTCAGGCAGGGTGCCCACGTCCTCTACGACCGCATCGCTCCCGTTCACGTCCACGGCCACGCCAGCCAGGAAGAGCTTAAACTCATGCTCAACCTGACCCGGCCCCGGTATTTCGTCCCCGTCCACGGCGAGTTCCGCCACCTGCGCGCCCACGCCCAGCTTGCCTGGGAGTTGAACGTCGCCCCCGACGGAATCTTCGTCCTCGAAGACGGAGACATACTGGAAATCGACGAATTCGGCGCTGCCGTCGTCGACTCGATACCCGCCGGGCCCATCTACCTCGACGGCCCCACCGTGATGGAAACCGATTCCGCCGTCCTGCGCGAGCGCAGATCGCTGGCCCGCGACGGCGTGGTGGTGGTCTGCGCCGGCCTGAATGCCGAGGGTGAAATCGTCGGTCCCGTGCAGGTGGCCGCCAGCGGATTCATGGAGCAGCACGACCTGCCCGACGCTTTCCGCGGGTTGGCCGAGATGGTCGAAATGGAGGTCGCCGGCATCCCCTTCGTCAATAACCAGGAGTCGGCCCAGGCAAAAATCCGGAAAGTCGCTCGCCAGTTCCTCCGCAGCAACCTCAACAAACGCCCTATGATAATCCCGGTAATCCTGGACACCTGACGGCAACCTCAACACCGCACCAACGCGACCCTTGTTTCCAACGCCGCTGCCGGACAGCGGCGCTCTTGGTTAACAGCCATCAAAGGTGTTCCCAACAGGAGGATCACTATGTCTGCCTTTGCGGTAACCGGCGATCATGGTCCCAACCTGTTCCGGTTGGCGATAGAGTTCACTATCCTTTCAGTGGCCGCCGTCATCGTGGCCGCGCTGGCCTGGTTCGTTCCGCCCGTTAGGGCGTGGTTGACGCAGACACTGGCGTTCGGCTGGGCCCCCGCCGGTCTGTATGCCACCGCCGCCCTGTTGGTTTTGCTCCATCGCCCCCTCAACCTGTTCACCGGATGGCGGTGGTGGCTGGCCGGCGCGTTGTTCGTCGCGATATTGATTGGCGCCGCCGCCTTTATTCCCGGCGAAAGCGGCCCTTTGTACGCCTACGGTATGTCGGGACCCTGGGGCTACGCTCTGACCGGCAGCAGCCCCGGCGTCGCCATCCTGCAGTTTGCCGTGGCAACCGCCCTCATCGGCCTCCTGGTGATACCCAGCTCCGTTCGTTGGTACTGGGCGGCCGCCAGGTACGCCGTAGTCGGCCTGTGGATTGCAACGGTCGCCGTCGCCAGAGCAGCAGCTATCGCCGGACGCGTGGTCTTCGCCGCCATGGTCGCCGCCGCGCGAGGTGCCACCGCGCTGATCAACGCGCGCCGGCAAAGCGACTCGACCCCGAAGCAAAAAGCCCCCAGGAAGTCCCGGCAACCCAAACCTGAATCCACACAACCGGACGTCACCCCATCCGCCTTGCCCACCTCCACTTCCGGCAGCGGCTGGCAGCTTCCGCCCCTGGACATCCTTGCCCCGGCCGAAGCTCACCAGATCGACCAGTCCGCCATCGCCAGGATGTCCGACCATATCAGGGAGGCCCTTTCCGAGCACGGTGTCTACGTCGATATCGAGGACGTCAAGGCCGGCCCTCGCGTGATCCGTTTCGGTCTCGTGCCCGGCTACGTGCCCCAAAAGCCCGGTCGCGAAGGCGCGGCCAAGCCACGCCCCAGCCGCGTCCGCGTCAGCGACATCACCAAGCAGCAGAAGGACCTGGCGCTGGCCCTCAAGAGCCCCTACATCCGCATCATCGAGACCCCGGAGCCCGGCGAGGGCTTGGTCGGCCTCGAGGTTCCCAACCCGTCGCCGGGAAAGGTGCTCATGCGGTCGATTGTCGAGGGCGAGGACTTCGGCAAAATCGTAACGAAAAACGGCCTCGCCTTCGCCCTGGGCGAAGACTCAGGAGGGGCCTCACTCGTCCTCGACCTGGCCGCTATGCCCCACCTTTTGATCGCCGGAGCCACCGGGTCCGGCAAGAGTGTCTGCATCAATTCACTGGTCGCGTCGCTGTTGATGACCCGCCCTCCGGACCAACTCCGCATGATCATGGTGGACCCCAAGCGGGTGGAACTCACCCCGTTCAACGGCATTCCCCACCTCGTCATGCCCGTGATCGTCGAGCCCGACGAGGTACAGCCGGCCCTTCGCGGACTCATCAACGAGATGACCCGCCGCTACAAAATGATGGAAGATCTGGGCGTCCGCAACATCGCCGGCTATAACTCCAAATCCCCGGAACCCATGTCATTCCTCGTCCTGATCGTTGACGAACTGGCCGACCTCATGATGACTGGCGGCCTCGAGGTCGAGCAGCAGTTGGTCCGCCTGGCCCAGCTCGGCCGCGCCGCCGGCATCCACATGGTGCTGGCGACCCAGCGCCCCTCCGTAAAGGTCGTGACCGGCCTGCTCAAGGCCAACGTGCCAGCCCGCGTCGCCTTCGCCGTCGCCTCCCAGGTCGACTCCCGCGTCATCCTGGACTCTGGCGGCGCAGAGGCCCTCATGGGCAAGGGCGACCTGCTCCTCCTCAACAACGATTTCCCCAAGGCCCGTCGCGGACAGGGCACCCTGGTGTATGACGACGAGATGGACCGCCTGGTCGACTTCTGGCGCGACCAGAAGGGTCCGCCGTTGCCTCACATCGACCTCACCGAAGAGCCGGACCTCGACGGCGACGACCCCGGCGGAGACGGCTCAACCGGCGAAAAAACATTCGACGGCAACTACCTCGACCAGGCGCGGGACATCGCCCTGCGCAACCCCCGCGTCACCTCGGCCATGCTGGAACGCAGGCTCAAGATTCGTAAATCCGTCGCCGACGAAATCATGGACGACCTGCGCGCCGAAGGCCTCGTCATCGGTTAGCCTGGGCGCTCCGACGCTTGACCTCCAGGGATGGTATGATGCTACGGCGTCTTGCGCCCCTGGAGTCCCGGTGCTGATCGACCTGCACAATCACACCTATCCGAAATCGGACGACAGTTTCATGTCACCCGACGATTTGGTCGACGCAGCCCGTTTGGCGGGACTTGACGGGGTCTGCATCACCGAGCACGACGACTTCTGGACGTGGGACGACGTCGCCCAACTCACCAGGCGCCACGGCATCCTCGTCCTGCCTGGCTCTGAGATCAACACCGACGCCGGGCACGTCCTCGTCTTCGGCCTCCACCGCTATCGGTTCGGGATGCACAAACCGGCTTTCCTCCGCGCCGAAGCCGACAGCCTGCGCGCTGTCCTCATCGCCGCCCACCCCTACCGTCGCCGCTACCTCGAGGACCCCGCCAGCGATCCTGCCGTCAGGGCCGAAATGCTGCATCGCGCCGTCAACGACCCGCAGTTCGGCATGTTCGACGCGGTGGAATCGTTCAACGGCCGTGGGTCGGAGAACGAGAACCTGTTCGCCCGCGACCTGAACCAAATTCTCGCACTGCCCGGCGTGGCCGGCAGCGACGCCCACCGGGTCCACCAGGTCGGCGCCGCCGCTACCCGGTTCCAGCGACGCATCACGTCCCTCGAAGACCTGATCGTCGAGATCCGCGCCGGCCGAACCGAGCCCGTCAGCCTGTCCGGCGCTGCCACGGAGCTGCCCGCCTCCACTGCGTGAAATGGCCCCACTACTGGAAGTCCAGGACCTTCACGTCGAGTTCCGCGTGCCCAATGGCTCGGTGCACGCGGTCAATGGCGTCTCCTTTTCCCAGGAGGAGGAGGAAATCCTCTGCATCGTCGGCGAAAGCGGCGCCGGCAAGAGCGCCCTCGCCCTCACGCTCATGGGTCTTCTGCCCGACAACGCCGCCATCAAGGGCGGCAAGATCATGTTCGACGGCATCGATCTCGCCTCGTGCACCGAGGACTATCTGCGTGAACTGCGCGGCAAGGCCATGTCCATGGTGTTCCAGGACGCCCAATCCGCGCTCAACCCGGTACAGACCATCGGCGCCCAGCTCACCGAGGTGATCATCACCCACTCTCAGCTCAACCGCCGCGCCGCCGGCCGTGTCTGCCAGGAGATGCTGCGCGAGTTGGGCGTTCCCGATCCCCGCCGCATTATGTCCGCCTACCCCTTCACCCTCAGCGGCGGCCAATGCCAGCGCGTGATGCTCGCCATGGCGATGGTCATGCGCCCCCGTCTCCTCA
>JAJDXU010000314.1 GCA_022823105.1 Dehalococcoidia bacterium | reverse complement strand
AGCCATGTCAACCACCAACGAAGACGCCCAGCGCCTGATCGATGAGGCCGCCCAGACCCGCGGCTACACCCTGGAGATGCACCGCATCAACGCCCTGGCCGACCCCGAATGGACGCGGAAGTACGGCGAGTTCATCGAGGCCACCTACACCGGTCAGCGCCTCCTCGACCGCAAGACCAAGGAACTGCTGCAAATCGTCGTGGAGGTCGCCCTGCGCGCCGACCAGGAACAGATCCAGGCCCACATGCGCGTAGCCCTCGCCGAAGGCGCAACGCCCCGCGAAATCCTGGAGGCCATGCAGGCCGTCATCGCCCCCATGGGCGCCCTCGCCTTCCGCCGCGGAGTCCAGGCCTGGGCCGCCGAAACCAACTTCGAGTACTGACTGGAACGCACATGAACGCAAAGGCACAGAGTTTGGGTCGTTTGACGACGGCTGCTTATAAAGAGGGTTGCCATGTTGATTAACTCGTTACATCTCAAGAACATTCTGTCGTTCAAGGATGCCAAGGTCGACCTTCGGTCTTTGAACGTCCTCATAGGCCCCAACGGCTCCGGCAAGTCCAACCTGATCGACGTGATTGGGTTGTTGCAGGCTGTGCCCGGTGATCTGCCGTCTTTTTTCCGTCGCCACGGGCCCATCAGCAATTGGGTCTGGAAGGGGGAGCAGCCATCGCCCAGCGACGAGGTGGGGTTCCCTCATGTCGCGGCGATACTGTCCGATTATCAGCATTTACGAGAATCTCTCCGATACGAACTGGGTTTTGCAGTTTTCAGCAGTGGTGATCTGTATAACATTCATTCGGAAAAGTTGGAGATTCTGAGCGAACCGCCTAACCCACCTAGGACCGTTCTTGAGTGGGACCGTGCGTTCGGAATTATCGCTAATGTCGACTATAGCGAGTCCGCCGAGTCATACCAAACTCCGTTGTCGTCAAACGTAGTCAGGCTAGGTCGGTCGGTGTTGGCCGAATTTCGCGACCCCTTGAACCATCCTGTGGCCACCAATACCGCCACACGGATGGCAGCCATCAAGACTTATCGGTCTTGGCACGTCGGCCGCGACAGCCCGGTCCGACACCCCCAGCGCACCGACGGCGACCCCAACCTTCTGGCGGAGGATTTCAGCAACCTCGCCCTGGTGGTCAACGACCTGCTCAGCCGCCGGCTGGAACCGTCGTTGAACGACTATCTCAGCCGCTTCTACGAGTCATACGAGAGCCTGTACCCGCGGATCTTCGGCAACACCATCGAGCTGATTGTCAACGAAGCCGGCATGGGTGACCCGCTGCCCGCATCCCGCCTGTCCGACGGCACCATACGCTTCATCGCCCTGCTGGCCATCCTGTGCCACCCGGAGCCGCCGCCGCTCATCTGCATCGAGGAACCGGAAATCGCCATGCACCCCGATTCCCTCGACTTGGTAGTCGAACTGCTCCGTAAAGCATCCGAGCGCACCCAGATAATCGTTACAACGCACTCGCCCTGGCTGATTGGACGCTTCTCTGCTGAACCGGAGGCAGTGGTAGTGTGCGATATGGACCCTACGGAGGGAACTCGGCTTCATCGTCTATCTCACAAGGAGGTGGAGGACTGGTTCGATGGCGCCCGCGACCTGGGCGATATATGGATGTCCGGCGCAATACAAGGCGTCAGGTGGTGATGGCGTGCAGCTTTACATGGAAGGCAACAAACGATTGCGAGCGCCCATGTCTCAGTTCATCCGCAAAATCACCGGCCCCATCGACCTGAAAATAACTCCGTGCAATTCGAGGGACGACGCCATAAAACAATGCATGAAAGACGTAGGCGCAATGTTGCTGATCGACTCGGAGGGCGAAGAACTGCGCTCTCTGATATCCAGAATCCGCCCCCAAATTGGTCCGGCCAACCGCGCTTTCTTCATGGTGCAGAAGATGGAAGCCTGGTTCATCGCAGACCGGAATGCCCTGCTCAACCATTTCGGCGCTGGATTTCGAGAAAGCGCATTACCACAGAATCCGAACGTTGAGGAAGTTCCGCCACGAGATATTGATGACGCCCTGCGCAACGCCACTCGCAACTGCTCAAAACAACGATACGTCAAAGGTCGCGATGACGTAGGTCTCCTGAACCTACTCAACCCTACCGCCGTCTACAACGCATGCCCCAACTTCAAACTCCTGGTGGATCACCTCAGAAACACCAATTCATAATCCACCCAATCCTGTCCATCCTGTATATCCATGCAAAACAACGGAGCCCATACACAAGCATCGTTGACGCTTCCCGCGCCCCTACCCTACAATCGTCCATACTGGCCGGGCGACCTTATTTCGTAATCCTATGCGTGGGAGTCGTAACCCAATGGACGGCGACAGCATTCGTAGTTCTTTCATCCGATTTTTCGAGGAGCGGGAGCATCTGCACATGCCTTCCGCTTCTTTGATTCCCGCCGGCGATCCCACCCTCCTCTTCACCTCCGCCGGCATGGTTCCCTTCAAGCCCTTCTTCATGGGCGAGCAGACCCCGCCGCGTCGTCGTCTCACCAGCTGCCAGAAGTCCTTCCGCACCACCGACATCGACGAGGTGGGCGACCACAAGCACCTCACCTTCTTCGAGATGCTGGGCAACTTCAGCATCGGCGACTACTTCAAGCAGGACGCCGTCGCCTTCGCCTGGGACCTCTGCACCGGCCTGTTCGGCCTGGAGCCTGAGCGGCTGTACGTCACCGTCCACCTGGACGACGACGAGGCCTACGACATCTGGCACAACGACATCGGCGTTCCACCCGAGCGCATCTACCGCTACGGCAACAGCGACAACTGGTGGGGACCCGCCGGCCTGGAAGGGCCCACCGGCCCCTGCTCCGAACTCCACTACGACGGCGGCGCCGAGAAGGGCATCGGCCAGCATCGCGAAACCGACGAGATGATGACCCCCGACGAACTCACCGCCATGCTGCGCCGGGAGGCCGACGAGGACATACCCGCCGAACCCGGCGGATGCCATCCCAACTGCGACTGCGAGCGCTTCGTTGAGCTTTGGAACCTGGTGTTCATGCAGTTCTACCAGGACCTCGATGGAGTCCGCACGCCGCTGCCTGCCCCCAGCGTCGACACCGGCATGGGGCTGGAACGCGCCGCCGCCGTGTTGCAGGGCAAGCCCAACGTCTATGAAACCGACCTGTTCCGCCCCATCATCGACGCCGTGTGCCGCCTCACCGGGAAGGAGTACGGGCAAGATGGCGAGACCGACTATGCCATCCGCGTCGTAGCCGAGCACGCCCGCGCCGCGTCGGTGCTGATCAGCGACGGCGTGGTGCCCTCCAACAGCGAGCGCGGCTACGTGCTGCGCCGCATCATCCGCCGCGCCATCCGCTACGGCCGGCAGCTTGGCCTGGACCGCCCCTTCATGACCGAGGTGGCCGGCGCGGTCATCGACCGCTTCGCCGCCGCGTATCCCGCGCTGTCCGAGAACCGCGACTTCATCCAGCGGGTGGTCGGATTGGAGGAAACCCAGTTCCTCGACAACATCCGCCACGGCATGCCCCTGCTCGAAGACATCCTGCACTACCTCAAATCCCCCGACGCCAACCCGCCGGCTCTGCTGGAAACCGCCGGCGTCGATGACGCTGGATTGGCAACCGCCCGCGCCAGCAACGCCATCCCCGGAGCGGTGGCTTTCGTCCTCTACGACACCTACGGCTTCCCGCCCGAGTTGGTTGACGAGATCGGCCGGCGAGAATACGGCCTGTCCGTGGACATGGACGGTTTCAACGCTGAGATGGCGGCCAAGCGTGAGCGCGACCGCGCCGGCCACCAGGTCACCGGCAGCATGGAAATCGTCACCGCCTACGAGAACCTGGGCGCGGGTCATACCGCCTTCGACGGCTACTATCAAACGTCCATCGAGTCCCGCATCCTCGGCATCCTGCGCGACGGCGAAGCGGTGGGCCAGGCCACCCGGGGTCAGCAGGTCGAGATCGTCCTCGCCGAGACCTGCTTCTACGCCGAGGGCGGCGGACAGGTCGGCGACCGCGGCGTCATCGCCGGACCCAACGGCCGCGTTAACGTCGAGGACACCCAGAGCCCCGTGGCCGGCCTCATCGTCCATCGCGGCAAAGTGGCCGAGGGCGACATCGCCCTGGGCGACCCCGTAACCGGACAGGTGGATCCCGAACGCCGCCTCGACGCATCGCGCAACCACAGCGGCACCCACCTGCTGCATGCCGCGCTGCGCTCCATCCTGGGGCCCCACGTCCGGCAGGCCGGCTCCCTGTGCGACACCGGGCGGCTGCGGTTCGACTTCAACCACGTGGGCGCGATGACTCCCGACGAGCAGCTTGCCGTGCAGGGCCTCGCCAACAGCAAGATCCGCGAGAACCTGGCCGTGACCGCCCATGAGACCACCTATGCCGATGCCGTGCGCGAGGGCGCGCTGGCCTTCTTTGGCGACCGCTACGGCGACGTGGTCCGCGTCGTCCGCATGGCCGGCTCCGGCTCTGACTCCAATTCCGGCGGTCACGACTCCAATGGACACGGCCACGCGGACCCCTTCAGCTTCGAGGTCTGCGGCGGCACCCACGTCCACGCCACCGGTCAGGTCGGCACTCTGGTCGTTCTCGGCGAGTCCAGCATCGGCGGCGGCATGCGCCGAATCGAGGCCGTAACCGGCCGCGCCGCCGAAGAACTGGTCGTCCAGCAGTCGGCTACCCTGGAAGCCATCTCCCGAAAACTCCAGGCCCCCGTCCACGAACTGGAAGCCCGGCTGGACGCCTACATGGCCGACACCGACGCCTTGCGCCGCCGCCTCGCCGAAACCGAGCGCGTCGGCATGCGCGCCGAGGCCGAATCCCTGCTTGGCCGCGTCCGCGACGTGGACGGTGTCAAACTCGTCGCATCCGTAACTTCCGCCTCCAACGTTGAGTCCATGCGCGAGATGGGCGACTACCTCAAGCAGAAGCTCGACAGCGTGGTGGTCGCCCTCGGCGCGGTGATCGACGGTGCCCCCATGATTGTCACCATGGTCACTCCCGACCTCGTGGGTCGCGGCCTCCACGCCGGCAACATCGCCCGCGACGCCGCCAAGCTCATGGGCGGCGGCGGCGGCGGGCGCCCCGAATCAGCCCAGGCCGGCGGCCGCCAGCCCGACCGCCTCGGCGCAGCCCTGGACGCCGTGAGCGGCCTGGTGCGCGATGGGCTAAACTGATAGGGACACCCGCCGGCAGGAGGACGTTATGCGCATCACCAAAGAAGGACAAATCACCATCCCCGCTGTCCTGCTCGAACGCTATGGCATTACGCCCGACGTTGATGTTGAGTTTGAGATTTTGGACGAAGGGCTTCTCATCCGCAAGCGTGATCCGGAACAGCATCCTGTAGACGCCGTTTACGGCATCGCAAGCGATGGCTGGGTTGCCAAAGAGTTCGGGAGCACCGACGCATATATGTCGGCAATTCGCGGCTACGACTACGCCGCAGAACTTCGCAGGTATAATGACAACAGCAGTTGATACCAACATCCTGGTGGACATAGTCGCCCCGGATGAAACAATAGGCCAAGCATCCAGAGAATTGCTCCGGATTGCCTATGATCGCGGCCCGGTTCTCGTTTGCGACATCGTGTACGCGGAACTGGTTCCAGCTTTCACCAGCCGCGATACCTTGGACTCCGCTCTGCACCTCATCGGAGCCACGGTTTCACCCATCGACACGGATATCGCCTACATTGCCGGGCTGCGTTGGGGGCAATACCGCCGCGCCGGCGGTCCCCGCACCAGGATACTCGCCGACTTCCTGATCGGCGCACACGCCATCGCCGCCGCAGGCGCTTTCCTCACCAGGGATCGAGGATTCTACTCGACGTACTTCCCTGAGTTGCAAGTGGGTTGACCTGAGATCTGCCCACGGCAGAGAACAATATGACCGCCTCAGCCAACTACGATGCCAAGGCTATCCTGGTCGCCAGGACAATCAAGGAGATCGCCACGCCGGACGACATTTTCCTGTTCGGCTCCCGTGCCCGCGGGGATTGGGATGACGCTTCGGACATAGACGTATTCACCATCGCAGACGCCGATCCTGCCACGAAGGAACGACATCGTCGCGCCCTCAAAGCCGGCCAGTCCCGGGCAATGGAGTTGTACGGCCGCCCGATCAAAATAGACCTGGTCCGCTACAGCCCTGTCGACTTTGAACGCTTCCGCACCGCGCGAACGCACCTGACCTATCACGCCCTCAAAGACGGGATCACCATGAACTGCGAGCCGGCCGCGCAAAGTGACCGCTACCCCGACGTTGAACCGAACAACCGCCCGGATGTGGAACAACGTTTCACCAACTACCAACGCCAGATACTGGCCGCCGAGTCTTTGCTGGAACAAGGTTTGGGCTATGAAGAAGTCGGCCAGCAATTCCAGCGTTGCCTTGAGAATGCGTGCAAAGGTCTGCTGGCTCATCTGGACTACAATGATGGCGCCGGTAACTCCTGGCGTCGCACCCATTCCATCGCCGTATTGCAGGTGGCCATCCGCACCTTCCCAAACGGCCAGCGCATCCTGGGCGATGCCGACTTCGCCTTCCTGGACGAATATGCCATCGACGCGCCTTACGAAGGTGTCCAGCAACCATTGCCGGATGAATACCAGGTGCTGGAATCAATCAGGGCAACGGTCGGGGATATGATGGCCTTCATCGCCACTGACTCCGGGGAACCATTGCCGACGTACATTCCTCCCGGCCCGAGAAGATGAACCTCGATGCGGCGGTGGCGATCCAATCCGGCCGCCTCCTCGCCCTCGACGTCGGCGACAGCCGCATCGGCCTCGCCGTCAGCATCCCGCCCGGCTCGCTGATCCTGCCCGCCGGATACATCCAGCGACGCAACCGCCGCGCCGACATCGCCGCCATCCTGGACGCCGCCGGTTCCCGCGATGCCGTCGCCATCATCGTCGGCATCCCCTACGACGCCCACGGACGCCCCGGCGAACAGGCCCGCAAAATCCAGTCGCTGGTCCGCGCCATCGAACGAGCCACCGACATCCCCGTGCTGACCGTCGACGAATCCTATACGTCCCAAACCGCCGAAACCGAATTGCGCCAGGCCGACCCCAACGAACCGCCAAGCGCGGGAGATATAGACTCCGCCGCCGCCGTAGCCATCCTGCGCCGGTTTGTGGCACAGACAGGTACGGCCACATCGACCTGAACGGATCCCCGGTCGGCAGTTCGGGGATACGCAAAAGATCACGATCGCGTGAGAGCAGCGCCTCAACCCCGTGCGCCACGCAAAACGCGGCAATACGAGCGTCGTGAACCATCCCGTTTGCCAACTGGGATCGCACACGACGACTCACAATGACGTTGCAATTCAGGTGGTTTTTGTAAGGGCGAATCATAATTCGCCCCCGACCGAACCTGCCGCAACGTTCACCGAAATCAAACCACCCGAATCGGAACGCTGCCATTCACACCGCCGTATGGCAACCCTCCCCAGGGTGGAAAGGATATAGCCGCGCAAGGGCGGAGACGACGCAGCGGCCCCTGCCCCGTTTGCTATACTGCCGGCACACCATAGCCGGACGCAATAGCGGCCGGAGCCAAAGGACGTGTCTCAATGACCACCAACTCCCTGCCCGCAACCCTCGGCGAACTGCGCGACAGCGGCTACCAGACCGTCTCCGTGCGCGAGGAGATCCGCCGCAACCTGATCGCCAAGATCCGCGCCGAGGAGCCGGTGTTCCCCGGCATCATCGGTTTCGACCAGACCGTCATCCCCCAGCTGGAAAACGCCATCCTGGCCGGCCAGGACATCATCCTGCTGGGCGAGCGCGGGCAGGCCAAGACCCGCCTCATCCGCGAGATGGTCAACCTGCTGGACGAACAAATCCCCACCATCGCCGGCAGCGAGCTCAACGACGACCCGTTCAATCCCATCAGCCCCGACGGGCAGCGCATCGTCGCCGAAATGGGCGACGATGCTCCCATCGCCTGGATCCAGCGCGACCTCCGCTATTCCGAAAAACTGGCCACGCCCGACATCTCCATAGCCGACCTCATCGGTGAGATTGACCCCATCAAGGTCGCCGAGGGCCGCCACCTTTCCGACGAAACCGCCATCCACTACGGCCTGGTTCCGCGCACCAACCGGGGCATCTTCTGCATCAACGAGCTTCCCGACCTGGCCGAGCGCATCCAGGTTGGCCTGTTCAACCTCATGGAGGAACGCGACGTCCAGATCAAGGGCTACCGCATCCGCATGCCCCTGGACGTGTTCGTCGTTGCCACCGCCAACCCCGAGGACTACACCAACCGCGGCCGCATCGTAACGCCGCTCAAGGACCGCTACGGCGCGCAGATTCACACCCACTACCCGCACACCATCGAGGAAGAAATCGACATCATGGAGCAGGAGCGCAACCTGTTCCCCGACGAGGACAGGGTGTACGTCCCATCCTTCATGACCGAGATCGTGGCCGAGGTGACGGCCCGCGCCCGCGGCAGCAACGAGATCAACCAGCGCTCTGGCGTCAGCGTGCGCGTGTCCATCTCCAACTACGAGACCCTCATCAGCAACGCCCTGCGCCGCAGCATCCGCCTGGGTGAGTCCATCGCCTGCCCCCGCGTCAGCGACCTGCCGTACCTCATCGCGTCCCTGGGTGGAAAGATCGAGATGGAAACCTTCGGAGAGGGCCGCGAGGACCGCCTGGTGGAAGACCTCACCAAGCGCGCCACCCTCGCCATCTTCACCCGCTACTTCAGCCTGGACGAACTGGAGGACATCGTCATGTCCTTCGACCTCGGCAACGCCGTGGAAACGGGCAGCGACGTGCCGGCCTCGGCCTACGCCTCCGCTCTCGCCAACGTGGACGGCCTCGCCACGGTGGTATCGCGGCTCACCGGCGACGACCACCGGCCCGAGGTGCGGGCGTCGGCGGTGGAGTTCGTGCTGGAGGGTCTGCACCTCAACCGCCGCCTCAACTGCGCCCGCACCCCCGCCGGCGGCTACCGCTACGCGCGCTAGGGCACAGTCAGCGTCAACACCGAGACAAGGAGGCTTGAAATGAGTACTCGGAACGTTACCGCTGTCCGGCCGGTGACGCTGGAAGAGTTCGCCGCGCTGCCCATGCGCCCACGCTACGAACTGGTGAAAGGAGTTTTGGTTGAGTTGATGGGAGCGTCCGACGAACACGAAGAAACCGTTTCACTGGTCATTATCAATTTGGGGAATCACGTTTATCCCAACCGATTGGGCAAGGTGTATGGCAGCAATCGGGCCTTCGTAACCGTACCGGAATCGCCGGCATCTTCGCGTATGCCCGACGTATCCTTTCTTTCTGCGGAACGCACAGGCCAACCCGACCTGTTCGGTATGCTTTACGACGGTTCTCCGGATTTGGCGGTGGAGGTAATCTCGCCGGGCAACACTATTGTCGAAATCGAGCAGAAAATCGCTGAGTACCTGGCATCTGGAAGCAAGGCCGTGTGGGTTATCAGCTACACCGCCCGCACCATCACCGTCCACACCCCCAACACGCCGCCGCTCACCCTCACCGACGCGGACACCATCGACGGCGCTGACTACCTGCCCGGCTTCGCCTGCACCGTCGCCGACCTGCTGCCGGCCCAGTGATCCCGGAGGTTCCGCCATGACGACGCAAAACATCGCCGCCGCGCCGCCCGTGTCGCTGGAAGAATACGCCGCGCTGCCCAAGCATCCCCGCTATGAACTGGTCGAAGGAGTCTTGAAAGAGCTGATGGCTGCGTCCCGAGACCATGAAAGAACCGTTATCCGGACCGGCCGCCACATGGATATTCACGTGGACACTCACGAGTTGGGGGAAGTATATGGTAGCAATCGGGCCTACGTTACCGTACCTGACTCCCCCGCAACCTCTCGAATGCCTGACGTTTCCTTCGTGTCCAATGCGCGCCTGGATCGGCCCGAACTCGCCGGTATGCTCTACGACGGCGCACCCGACCTCGCCGTTGAGATTCTATCCGACAGCAACACTCTCGCCGAAATCGCCCAAAAGGTCAGCGAGTACCTCAACGCCGGCGGCCGCGCCGTCTGGGTCATCGACATCGACGCACGCACCATCACCGTCCACACCCCCAACGCGCCGCCGCTCACCCTGAACGATACCGACACCATCGACGGCGGCGACTATCTCCCCGGCTTCACCCACCCCGTCGCCGACCTCCTGCCAGCACAGTGATCCCGGAGGTTCCACCGTGACGACGCAAAACATCGCCGCCGCTCCGCCCGTGACGCTGGAAGAGTACGCCGCGCTGCCCAAACACCCACGCTACGAGCTGGTCAAAGGAGTCATGGTTGAGCTGATGGTAGCCTCAGAAGAGCACGAACATACCGGTTCATTGGTCAACTGGCACATGTCTGCCCACGTTTTCCCCAACCGGTTGGGCCGCGTCTATACCAGCAACCGCGGCTACGTGACCGGTCCTGACTCCCCCGCAACCTCCCGTATGCCCGACGTTTCCTTCGTGTCCAATGCGCGCCTGGATCGGCCCGAACTCGCCGGTATGCTCTACGACGGCGCTCCCGACCTGGCCGTTGAGATTCTATCCGACAGCAACACTCTCGCCGAAATCGCCCAAAAAGTCAGCGAGTACCTCAACGCCGGCGGCCGCGCCGTCTGGGTCATCGACATCGACGCACGCACCATCACCGTCCACACCCCCAACGCTCCGCCGCTCACCCTGAACGATGCCGACACCATCGACGGCGGCGACTATCTCCCCGGCTTCACCTGCCCCGTCGCCGACCTCCTGCCGGCCATAACCTCCCAGACCGGCGACGCCTAAACCAGCGACGCCCGCCGACCCAGCGTGATCCCGTCGGGCAGGGAGACGGTCGCCTTCAGGTTGCGGAACAGCAGGAACTTGCTCACTGACAAATCCACCCGCTCGGCGTGGTCCGCGATCCCCGGCGCCAGCAGCAACTCAATATCATCCTGGCCCACGGTCTCATAAGCTTCAAGGTTCCGCCGGCGCCGCACGTTGGTATCGACCGATACCTCCACGGATTCGCCGGTTCAACCCTTCCAGCAGATCAGGTCGACCACGGCCTGCCCGCCTTTATTGCGGATCATCTGGGCAGCTTCGTACGTTATTTCCAACTGCGCGGTCATGTCGTAACCTTCTAATCCGGTCGTTGCCTTCTAATCCAGCGGTTGCCCATCCCAGGGAGCGTCGGGGTCCAGGTAGCGCCGGGGAATATCGCCGCGCAACGCGGTGCGAAATTCATCGGCGCTGTTCATTTTCAGATCATCAATTGCGATTTTGCCCATCAGCAAAGCGTCAATTTCCTTGTCGCCGTGGGAAACGTGAGTGGTTATCCTCAACCATTCGTGGTGGAAATAAGCATGGTGGCTATTATTCCGGAAGAACCTCATCCGCCGGAGCAAACGCAGTAATTGCCGGGTGCTCACATTGGCAATTCTCGGCATCTTTAGGCTGGCGCTGGGACAGAAGGGTGAACCACCTGGCGCACCCAGGAATCCACCCCTTCGTTGGTCAGGTCTTCAACCAATTTGTCCAATTCATCCCGAGCGGCTTGGCCCAATTTGACTCTGTCGGGTTCCAGTTCCAAGAAGCAAGCGATCGCTTTGGATACTTCCGCCAAAGCCTCCGCCTCGGTGTCCCCTTGCCCGTGGCAACGGAGCACAGCCGGACAGATAGTTGCATAGCAAGTGGAACCGTCTGACAAAGTACCGCGCCAGACCACTACATCGTATTCCATAACCGCCCCTCCTGCGCTACACCATTATACCGCTCATCCAGATTCGGCCGCCAACAGCAGCGCGTTTCGCGCCTCAATGGCCGCCGGATGCACCGGCTTCTCCTTATCCAAAAACCTGGCGATGTTCCTCGTCAGGAACATGACCACCGCGCCCGGCAGATCGGTCTCCGCCAGTTCACCCATCTCCGGCTGCCACGGATACCGCTTCCGCTTCACCGGGTCCAGCTTGTCGGCCAGGAATATGATGTGGCCGATGGTGTCGCCGCCCGTGGGGTTGCCCGTGGTGTGCCAGTAGATGGCATCGTACAGTTGAGGGTGGCTCAGCCCGTCCTCCCGTTTCAGCAGCTCGGCCCCCACCATGCCGTGCAGGATGGCCGGATTCCGACGCTCGTAGTCGGTAACGGGCGGCAGGTCGTAGTCCTCCATCCGCAGCAGGTTTTCCGCACCCGAGAAATGCTTGGTGGCGTCGTGGGCCAGCGCGGCCAACCCCACAGCATCGGCGTCCTGCCCGTGCTTTTCGCACAGGCCCCGGGCAATCTGCTCAACGCGCTGGCAGTGCTCGCAGAGCGCGGGTGGCAGCCGACGCATCCGCCGGTGGATGCGATCGTACACGCGGCCGGGGATTTCAATCGTGGTCATGGTAGTAACCTGCGTCCGAATTGTGTGTGGCGTCATCATTCCTGCAACGGAATGTCTCCGGGCCAACCTCGCCGGAGCGCTGCGACTGGGGCCAGTTCTTCGTTAACGGGATCAACTGCCAGCGTCAGGATCTGCAGCGTGGTCGCGCCGATACACTGGCCGCTCTCGTCCGGCCAGAAAGCCACGGGACAGATGCTGCTGAAAGTTTCACCGGAACGGACCGTGATAGAAATCCGAGCGAGGCCGCGGGGGCACCGCAGGGTGGTTCCATCGGCCAGGACGTAGTCCATCGGCCGTTCCGTGGCCGGGATATGGAGTTGCTGCAGCAGGTCCGCAGGAAAGGCGGATTCGGTGGCGCCCGTATCCACGAGAGCAGTCACCGGGCGCGTATCGCCCCCGGTGATGTTTCCGATGTGGATATCGACCGAGAAATCGCCCATTGATTGTTCAGCCCATCTCACCCAGTCCGCGGCCGCCCAGCAGGTGCATGTGGGGCCACGCGATGGTCTGGCCGGCGTCCTCGCCGTTGTTCACCACCAGCCGGTAGCCGCTGATGGTCACGCCCTCGCGCCGCGCCATCTCAGCGGCCACGACGAACAGGTGCCCCATGGTCGCCTCCATCGCCGGGCTGATGTAATCCAGCCCGTTAATGGGCATGTTGGGAATGATCAGCAAGTGCACCGGCGCCTTGGGATTGATGTCGCGCACGACGAAGCACCGCTCGTCGCGGTAGATCACGTCGGGATGCAGCGGGTCCCGGGCCATGGCGGCAAAGGGCGAACTGCGGGCGGGGGTCATGGTCATGGGTGAAACTCCTGGTTGGGTACTGCAATGTTAGGTTATGGCATCGCCATTTCTAATCGTTTCGAGGAAGCTTCTAAAGCTTGCGCTCCGTTGGGATATGGATGTGGGATCAAGTTTTGCTGCGATGTCTGCAGAAACTTGGGCAGTATAAGTTGTTTCTCCGAGCAATTGCTGCAGATGCTGCTTCGGGTTTTGGATTTGATCCGGCTCGTTAGGGTTGATGCTTCCCATATCACGATGCAAATATCCCCTCAAGTTGGCGGCGTCAGCGAAGTACCATGCTTCAAGATGCCACTGGGCATAAGCAAATTTTACGTTGTCGAAAGTCCGATACAATTGTGTGCGCAGCAAACCCTGTCGGATTGGATCTATAGCTTCCTCAGGCGATTTGCCATCCGTGTCAACTAGTATCACGCATTTGTTGGGCGGCCCTTCGTCGGAATCGTACTGCGATGAAATTATGATGGGGCATACCACGTTGGGGCGGAGTTGGCGATGCCCGGATGGAATGCGGATGTCTATCTCGATATTTTCTGACTTCAGATGTTCCAACAACTTTGGTAATGCGTTTTGTTCGGTTGGACCGGAGGCTATTACCAAAACACGTTTTGCCATGTTCATCAAGCTCCGAATCCCCTAGTTTCATAATACTGCCCAAGCCCAAATCCTGAAGCTTCTAATGCCTTGCGAACACCGTCAGGGTTAGGCTCACTCTGTACGTAGGTCCCCAGATTTTCATCTCGCTTGACGATGATGATTGAGGCAGGGTCGTCAAGCAAGTCAAGCATCAATGAGGAGTGTGTGGTAATCAATATTTGGAGTCGATCTTTAGCCGCATTAATGTGCTCTGCGAAGGCATACAAGGCCGCTGGATGGATGTAATTTTCGGGCTCCTCAATACCCATCAGGTCTGTTCCTTGTTGTCCGTAAAGGGCAGTCATCAGGGCCAACATTCGCAGCGTCCCACTAGATACGCCCATCTGGTTCACTGAAAATCTCAGACCTGGCTCATGTTGCACAAAATAAAAACGCTCTTGGTCTTCCGACATGCGCGGCTCCACGCGCGTAGGCATACCCACTACCGATCTGGTCGCATCAACCACCTTAATCAATTCAGGGTTGGGCAAATCGTAGAGCGTCTCTGCTAAATTACGACCATAAACGTCCAGACTG
>JAJDXU010000303.1 GCA_022823105.1 Dehalococcoidia bacterium | reverse complement strand
GGCTGGTTCCCGCAGTTCGATGCCGACCATCCGGAAGCCGAAGCCACGATAGCCAAGGTGCGGCAGGTTGCCGAGGCGGCGGGCCGGGATCCCGACGCGCTGGGGATGGAGCCGCGGGTCAACTACACGGACGGCGACCCTGAGTTCTGGCAGGGGCGGGCGGAGACGTGGCGCGGGATGGGCGCGACGCATTTTTCCATCAATACCATGTCTGCCGGCCTGGACACGCCGGACGCGCATATCAACGCGATACGCGAGTTCGGAGAGGTCATCAACGGGTAGTGATTTGGCCCCGCGAGGTATCAAAGATGGTTAGCACCACGCCGACAGAGCCCACAACTAATGAGCCGACAGCCAAGGAGGCCACGGTCGAGGCCCCTGAGGCTCCTCACTTCGTGCCGGATGTGCCCATGGCGGTCGGCAGCGAACTGCGGCTGAACCTGAATGCGCTGGGCGTTGACGGCAGCGCGCCCGATTTCGGTGAGCGCCTGTGCCAGTTGTCCCGGGACAACGAACCCTATGACTTCCAATTTTCGGCCCAGGGAGAGCTGATTGTAATGGCACCATCTGGATCGGACAGCAATCTCGGTGAGACTGTAATCAACGTTGACCTGGGAATATGGGACCGGAACAATCCCGGCGCGCATTTCACTCAAACCGTCATGTTCCGGCTGCCCAGCGATGCACAGTACATGCCTGACGCAGCCTGGATCACGCAGGAACGGTTCGACAATCTGACCGAGTTTGAATTGCGCAACACCATCAACGGGGCGCCGGACTTCGTGGTGGAGGTGCGCTCCCGTAGCGACCGACTGCCGCCGCTGCAGGCGAAGATGGAGGAATGGATGGAAGGCGGGTCGCGGATGGGGTGGCTGCTGGACCCAATTGACCAACGGGCGTATATCTACCGCTGGGGCCAGGACGTGGAGATTCTGGAGAACCCGGCGACGCTGGAGGGAGAGGCAGTATTGGCGGGTTTCGTTTTTGAGGTGGGCCGGTTGATGTTCGGGCAGTAATCACCCTCACCCTAGCCCTCTCCCTCTGGGAGAGGGAACGGATATCACCTTCACCCAATCCTCTCCCAGAGGGTGGGGGAACAAATCAAGGAGGCAAAAAGCATGGGCAGGCTGGACGGCAAGGTTGCACTGATCAGCGGAGGCGCGCGGGGACAGGGCGCCGTGGAGGCGCGGATGTTTGCCTCGGAGGGGGCGTGCGTCGTTTTCGGCGACATCCTTGACGACGAGGGGCGCCGGGTTGAGGCCGAGATCCGCGAACTGGGGGGTCAGGCGACCTACGTGCACCTGGACGTGACCAGCGAGAGCGATTGGGCCGACGCCGTCAATGCGGCGGTGTCCGAGTACGGCAAGCTGAACGTGCTGGTGAACAACGCGGGCATCGTGCTGGGGCGGAGCATCGAGGAGATGACGGTGGAGGAGTGGGACCGCCTCTTCGACGTGAACGCGAAGGGAGTTTTCCTGGGCACCAAGGCCGCGCTGCCCGCTCTCCGCGAAGCCGGCGGCGGGAGCATCGTCAACATCTCGTCGACCGCGGGGCTGGTGGGCAACGACTACAACCTGGCGGGGTACAGCAGCACCAAGGGAGCGGTGCGGCTGTTCACCAAGTCCACGGCCATCCAGCACGCCGGCGAGGGGATACGGTGCAACTCGGTGCATCCCGGGCCGATCGACACGCCGATGTTGCAGGAATCGCGGCGCAACCGGGGCAGCGGCCTCAGCGATGAGGAGCAGATGCGGCGGGTGCCACTGGGACGCATCGGGCGACCGGAGGATATCGCCTATGCGGTCGTGTACCTGGCATCGGATGAAGCGTCGTTCGTGACGGGGAGCGAGGTGGTGGTTGACGGGGGCCGCACTGCGATGTAACGAAAAGGAGCGTCCGCTATGGACGCTCCAGTCGATAATGGACAAGTTGTTGGAAATGGTCGGGGCGGCCAGATTTGAACTGGCGACCCCCTGCACCCCATGCAGGTGCGCTACCGGGCTGCGCTACGCCCCGCCCCGACAACACCAGCATAACACGCACGCCTGCGGTTAGCAACGCGCCGCGCCTGCGCCGCAGGGCAATCGCATTTGGAATTTTGACGCTCGTCACTCAGGCGCAAACCGGAGTCCAGAGTCCACCGAATGAAGACAGCGAGCGCGAAAATGCCGATTTCAGGCACTGGATACCGGCGCGCCGTAGGCGCATCTCCGACTTTCGCCGGTATGACGGTGGGCGGAAGAGCCTTATACAGGGGCCAACAATTGAAATGCGATTGCCCTGGCCTGCGCCGCCACACACATTCCGTCGATTAATGCACAGTCGATCAATGCACAGATGAAGCAGGACTGCTACAGCACCCTGGGGGTGCCACGAACCGCGAGCCCGGGTGAGATTCGCGCGGCCTACCGCCGGCTGGCGCGCCTGTACCATCCGGACCTCAATTCGGGTTCGGAGGCCGAAGCCCGGATGCAGCAGATCAACGACGCCTACGCCACCCTGTCGGATCCGGACCGGCGGCGGCAATATGACCTGCACGGCACCATGAGCAGCGCCACGACGACCGGTTCCCGGCGTCCCTCCCGAACCGGCGCTCCACGGCGCGGGGCCGCCCGCCCCCGGGAGTCGGCGCCGCAGAAGGGTGAAGACCTGGAGGTGTGCGTCCTGGTGAGCGCGCGGGATGCGGCCAGGGGAGCGCGAAAGTCATTCCTGGTGGAGCGAATGGAGACGTGCCCCCGCTGCCGGGGCACGGGCCTGGAGCCCGAGGAGATCGCCATCGCCGGCCGGTGCTGGCGCTGCGGCGGCGAGCAACGCCTGGGCCGTCTGCTGCGCCTGAACGCGACCATCCCCGCCGGAGTGGCGGACGGCAGCCGGCTCCGCCTGCGGGGACAGGGCGGCGCCGGGATCGATGGGGGAGCCAACGGCCACGTGTACATCACCGCGCGGTTTGCGCCCAACCGGGGACTGGGGCACGTTTTTTCGTTTATCATGCGGCACCTGTTCTGTCGATAGACCGCCGACGTTGTGGCCCGACTGCGTCTGATAACCTGAGGTCGGGTCGTCGTCACAATCCCGCTACAATCCCGCTTTTCACCCGATATGGCTGACATCTCTGCATTCGCTCCGCTGACCGAATACCTGAGGCGG
>JAJDXU010000357.1 GCA_022823105.1 Dehalococcoidia bacterium | reverse complement strand
CGGCGCTGCCCTGATCACCGAGGCAGCCCGGCAGGTTTCCATGCGGTGGGATACCGCCTTCAGCCGCCGCATCCGGCAGGTTCCGGATCACATGAGAGCGCGGCTGGGCGGTTAGCCGGCCCTTTGCTACAATGCAATCGCGATTTCGAAGATTCACAGGAGGCGCAGAAACATGCCAGTTCACCATCAAGCCCAGGGTGAGGGCGACGTCACCGTCCACAAGATCGAAAATATGGGGAGCCTGGGCAACAACGGTTATATCGTCATCTGCCCCGAGACCAACCAGGCGGTTTGCATCGATACCCCTGATGAACCCGAGAAGATGATCAACGAGGTGAGGGAAAGCGGCGTGGAGGTGCAGGCGATCCTGGTCACCCACGGCCATGGCGACCACCTGGCCGGTTACACCGAGATCACCGGAACTATCGGCGCCCCGGCAGCCATCGGCGCCGAAGATTCCCACCTGCCGCCCAGCCCGCCGCAGCGCCAACTCAACGATGGCGATACGATCACCTTTGGCAACCGTACCATGCGGTGCATCCACACCCCGGGCCACACCGACGGTTCGATCTGCTACCAGGTGGGTGGTTTCCTATTCTCCGGCGACACGCTGTTCCCCGGCGGCCCGGGACGTTCGCGGAGTCCCGAAGCATTGCAGCAGGAGCTCAGCAGCATCAGCGAGAAGCTGTTGACGCTGCCGGCCGACACCTACGTGTATCCTGGGCATGGACCTGAAAACACCACGATCGCCGAAGCCAAGCGACGGTACGACGTTTTCATGTCCAAGTCCCACCCCGCCGACCTACAGGGCGACGTGGACTGGCTGAACACCTAAATGTATCACCGAACAACTCTGGAAAACGGCCTGCGGGTGTTGACGGCAGAAATGCCGCACACCCGCAGCGTGTCAATGTTCATAGCCGTTGGCGCAGGTTCGCGATATGAACCGGCGGAGCAGGCCGGGCTTTCCCATTTCCTGGAACACCTGCCCTTCAAGGGCACTCGCGGTTGGCCCACCGCATTGGCCATCTCCGAGGCGGTGGAGGGAGTCGGTGGCATGATGAACGCCGCCACCGACCGCGAAATGACCTCTTTCTGGTGCAAGGTTGCCAGCGTACACGCGGACCGCGCCCTGCCAGTGCTGCTGGACCTGATACTCCACCCGTTGCTCGATCCCGCGGAGATGGAGAAGGAACGCGAGGTCATCCTTGATGAGCTGCGCATGACCAACGATTATCCGGCCCAGGTGTGCGACCTCCTGATCGATCGGGCGTTGTGGCCGGAGCAGGCCATGGGACGGGACGTGGGCGGCACCGCTGAGACCGTGTCCGCAATACGTCTGGACGACGTCCGCGGCTACATGGACCGGCAATACCGCCCCAACAATACGGTGATAGCCATTGCGGGGGCCATTACGCATGACGATGCCGTCAACACCGTCGCCAATGCTACGGCTGGCTGGGAGCCTGCGGAGCCGCTGGACTGGGAGCGCGTGGTCTCCGACCGGGTGAATGGTTCGAATGTCCTGATCGAGCGCCGCGAGACTGAAGAAACCAGCATCTGCATCGGCGTTCCCGGTTTTGCGCTGAACGATGAGGACCGTTATGCCGCCACCGTTTTGAACGGGATTCTCGGCGACGGTATGAGCAGCCGCCTGTTTCAAACCTTGCGTGAGGATCTCGGACTGACCTACGACTGTCACAGTTCGATCAGCAGCTACCGAGATTGCGGCGCGCTGGTGGTGTCATGCGGCACTGAACCGTCCCGCGCGGTGGAGGCCATCGTTGCAACGCGGCAAGAGATGGCGAAGCTGCTGGAGCCCGCGCGCGAGTCGGAGATTCACAAGGCGCGAGAGTACATAAAGGGCCGACTGTTGATGCGATTGGAGGACTCTCGCTCCGTGGCCGCCTGGCTGGCGTCGCAGGAACTGTTGATGAACGATATAACGACGCCCGACGACACGGCTTTCAATATCGATCGCGTGGCTCCGGCAGACGTCGTCCGCACCGCGGAACGCCTGCTGTATGGCAATCAGTTCCGCCTGGCGGTGGTCGGTTCCCACGACGACGCGGGCGAGTTTGCCACTGCCCTTTCGGTCTCCTGACCCAGACCAGGGCGCGGGCCTAGGCTCAGGCACAATCAGGAAGGAGCCCAGGGCGCTTCCGACGCAGCGCGAAGTCCGTTCCGCCGAGTCCGCACGGTGCACCACTTTTTCGGTGGGTGAGTTTGGTTCAGTAATCGCTATGCTCCGTTGACCGGATTGCATCGTTCGTGCCGCGACGATCCTGTCGGCCCCGGCCTATGCAGCATTCCGCGGGATACGCGTCCGGGTCAGCGCGCTCCGATTGATGCGAATCGCGTTGCCATTGCACTCGCCCGGTGCCACAATGTGCCGGCCACCAAACCTCAATCCCTGAACTCAGGAGGCAATCGAATGCCCGCTACTCGTTACAACAAGGTCATCCAGCTATTGGAGGAGGGTAAGCCCGTATTCGGCACGGGCCTGATCTGGAACGGCAACTTCGACGAGATGATGTATTTCGCCGATTCAGATTACGACATGGTCATGATCGAGATGGAGCACGAAGGTCTTTCCTTCAACAACCTGCGAGCATCTCTCCAATTCCTGCTGAACCGCAAACGCATCGCCGACGGCGAAGGGCTCCAGGCGGATCCGACCCCCGTGGTGCGCATTCCGCCCAACACACGTGAGACGAACCAGTGGATGATCAAGCAGACCCTGGATACCGGCGTTTACGGTCTGATCCTACCCCACCTTGACACCGTGGAAGGCGCAATGGCCGCCGTGCAAGCGGCCAGGTACCCGCAGGTCCCGGGCGTGGCGGACTTTGAACCACATGGTGAAAGGGGATGGTGGCAGCGAATTGCGCCTCGTTATTGGGGTCTCTCTGCCGCAGAGTATTACGACGCCGCTGACGTGTGGCCTCTGGATCCGGACGGCAATCTGCTGCTAATGGGCATTGTGGAGGAACCCACCGGGGTGCAGAACCTGCCGGACATCCTTCGCCAGGTCAGGGGTATCGGCGCGATCTGGGCCGGCCCAGGCGACATGTCCGTCGCGATGGGACACAGAGGGAATGCCGGGCACCCGGAGGTTCAGGAGATGTTGCTGCGCATTCTTGGCATCTGCAAGGACGCGGGGGTGCCTTGCGCGACCGGTTGTACCGCCGCCGAGGTTCCCATGCGCCTGGAGCAAGGGTTCAGCATCATCATTACGGCGCCTACCCGTACGGCAGATGGAGTTACGGAGGGTCGGCGGCTGGCTGGTAGGTAGCCGCAGGCCCGTCGGCCGGGAAGGACGAGGGCCGGGTCTTTGACCCGGCCCTGAATCATCTCACTTATGCCGGGTTTCCGGCGTCAATTGCCGGATGTCGGCGCCAGGGGCCCAGCCAAGTAATCGAACAGCGGAGCATCCGACGAAAGAATTATGGTGTCGTGGCCCTGGATGATGCGTTGGTACGCTTCAAGGCTCCGGAGGAAATCGAACAATTCGGGGTCCCGGTTGAGGGCATCGGCCAGGATGCTAATGGCCTCCGCTTCACCCTCACCACGGATCCGGTTGGATTCCTGCTGAGCCCTGGCCAGGATCACATCCCGCTCGCGGTCAGTCGCGGCTCGAATTTTCCGGTCCTCCTCTTCACCTTCAGCGCGGAAACCGGCGGCGATACGGTTACGCTCGGCCCGCATCCTGGTGTAGATGGACGCTGTTACGGCTTCAGGGAAGTCCGCCCGCTTGATCCGCACGTCGATCATCTGCACGCCAAAGTCGTCACGTTGGGTCGTTTCGGCGTTGTCGCCCGTAATCCGCTGGACTTCAGACAGCACTTCATCGAGGATCTGGGTTCGCGTTTCCTGTGCTTCAACCAACGGCAGGCCTTCATCATCGACCACCGGGTTATCGTCAGCATCCCTCAACGGCCGCGCACCAATGATGTCGGTGCGGTCGCGCAGGGCGACGCGGTCGCGCAGTGTGGAGGTTACGATGTCGCCGAGGCGGCTGCGCGCGTTGCTCTCGGTTTGCAGGGTTTTTCGGAACTGCACCGGGTCGGTGATCCGGTACCTGGCGTAGATGTCGATCACCAGGTTTTCCTTGTCCTGGTCCGGCATGGAGACCGGCGGAGCGTCGATGCGAAGTATCCGCTTGTCAAGCCTGACCACGGTGTCTACGAAGGGAACCTTTACGTCCAAGCCCGGGGACAGTTTGGTTTTCACC
>JAJDXU010000148.1 GCA_022823105.1 Dehalococcoidia bacterium | reverse complement strand
GACCTTCCCGCCCCCGCGCGTTAGCCGTGCCCTCAATCCGGGTTGGGCCGATGATCCAAAGGTCCTGCGGGATGACACCCCGGTATTGCCCGTGTATGGAGGGGGCTGTACACTCGCGGCGAGGCTGCGCCTGAACGGAGGATTTACCGATGCCGATATCCGACGAAACCCTGAACAGAATCATTGCCGAATACGGCGGGTTCGAACTGACCGAGGAGGAATTGGAGCTGGTCAAACCCGAGTTGGAGAACTACCTGACCGAGCTGCAGAACCTGCGGGATCTCGACCTGTCCGACGTTATGTCATCGCGCCTGCTGCGGGCGGCGGAAGGAGCGGAAGCCGATGCCTGATAACGAAATGTTGAAACTCACTATCTCGGAAATCGCGCCGATGATCCAATCGCGCGCCGTGTCCCCGGTGGAACTCACCGAGGCGGCCCTGGCGGAGGCGGAGCGGCAGCAAGCGACGCTGAATTCGTTCATCACCATCCTGCGGGAGGACGCGCTGGCGCAAGCAGAGCAGGCAGAGGACGAACTCTCCCGCGGCGAATACCGGGGCCCGTTGCACGGCATTCCCATCGGGATCAAAGACAACATCGCCACCGGCGGTATTCGCACCACTCTGGGAACCAGGGTGCTGCAAGACCACGTGCCAGCAGAGGACGCCGAGGTGGTGCGCCGGGTGAAAGAAGCGGGCGGAATCATCCTGGGCAAGGAGAACCTGGAGGAGTTCGCCGCCGGGGCAACGTCCAACAACCCTCACTACGGGGCAGTGCACAATCCCTGGGGCTTGGACCACATTCCGGGCGGCTCCAGCGGCGGCGGCGGAGCGAACGTTGCGGCCGGGGTCACCTTTGCATCCCTGGGGACTGACCTGGGCGGCTCGGTGCGCCTGCCTGGGGCCTTCTGCGGAGTGGTCGGGTTGAAACAGACCTTCGGTCGGGTGAGCCAGCGCGGGCTGCTGGTGACCAGCTTCAACGGTGACCACATCGGCCCGATGACGCGGTCGGTGCGGGACAGCGCGCTGGTGCTGCAGGCCATCGCCGGCTACGATCCGCTGGACCCCAGCACGGTTCCGGTGCCGGTGGACGACTACGCGCTGGTAATGGAGCGAGGCATCCAGGGCCTGACCATGGGGATTCCGTCCAACCACTACTTCGACCTGCTGGACCCGGAGGTCGAGACCGCGGTGCGGCGGGCCATCGCCACGCTGGAAGAACTGGGCGTCGAGAGCCGGGAGGTCAGCCTGCCCAACATGCAGTACGTGGGCGCGATACGGTTCGCGGCCATGGCGGACAGCGTGGTCACCCACGAACCGTTCATCGCGTCGAGTCGGGAGGACTACGGCCCGGACACCCTTTACCGGACGCTGGCCGGCCAGTTCGTCCTGGGGCGGGACTACTCCAAAGCGATGAAGGTGCAGCGCATCATCAAGGAGGAGCACGCCCGGGTGCTTCAGGACGTGGACTTCCTGGTGACGCCGACGACGCCCATGCCGGCGCCGCGCATCGACGCCGAGACCATTGAGGTGGACGGCAAGCGTCAGAGAGTGCGTGGACCCGGATCAGGCCATGTCTCGCGGAACACTAGCCCGGAAAACGCGACGGGGTTCCCGGCCATCACCGTGCCGTGCGGATTCAGCGAACTGGGGCTGCCCATCGGTTTGCAGATCATTGGCCGGCCTTGGGAAGAGGGCAACATGTTCAGGCTCGCCCACGCCTACGAGGGCTTGTCGCCGAGCCGGGGCGTCTGGCCCGACCTGGGGTGAGAGCACTTTTGGCGAACGATTTCCCGTAGGGGCGAATGATTATTCGCCCCTACTCCACGATGATCTACGGGATTCTCACCGCCGGTCACGGAGAACGTATATGGAATACCGAAGGTTCGGCCCAACGGATATGACGGTCTCCGTGATCGGGTTCGGGTGCTGGGAGATGGGCGGCACCTACGGCGATGTGTCGCGGTCGGCGTTGGACGCTGCGGTCAACCAGGCGATTGACCTGGGCATCAACTGTTTCGACACGGCGCCGGCCTACGGACGCGGAGAGTCCGAAGTCGTGCTGGGCCAGGCTTTGGGCAATCGCCGGCAGGACGTGATTGTCGTCACCAAGTGCGGCGTCGGTTACGCCGACCGACCAAAGGGCCGCGACAGCCGCATGGTGTCCATATATGGTTCCGTGGAGCAGAGCCTGCAAAACCTGGGAACCGACTATCTGGACGTGCTGTTAATTCATTGGCCGGACGTGAATACGCCGTTTGATGAGACCATGCACGCGCTGGACAACCTGGTGCGCCAGGGAAAGGTGCGCGCCGTGGGCCTCTCAAATTTCACGCTGGATCAGATCAAGGAATGCGAAGCGGTCCGGAGCGTTGATATCGTTCAGTACGGCCTGAACATGTTCGACCGCCGCATGGAGTCGGAGATTTTTCCGTATTGCCTGGAACGCGGCACGGGCGTCATGGTGTACGGGCCGCTGGCCTTTGGCCTCCTGACCGGCGCCCTGACCGCCGACACCACGTTCGGGAGCAACGACTGGCGAGCCACGGGCGGCCGGCCCGGCTGGAATGTCGGGGTGTTCGCAGAAGAACACTTCCAGCGAAACCTTCGCGTCGTCGAGGACCTGAAACCCATCGCCGAGGCCAGGGGCAGGAGCATGCCGCACTTGGCGCTCAGGTGGGTGCTGTCAAACCCGGCGGTCAGCGTCGCGCTCGTGGGGATGCGCACTGTGGCGGAGGTTGAGGACAACGTCGCCGGGCTCGAGTGGGCGTTATCCGGCGCCGACTTCGCGCGCATCGACGCCGTGTTTGACCGCTACGGCGTGGACACCCATCCGGACATAGTGATAGACCCGGACGAGTAGCCCGGGCCTGTCAGGGTCTTGGCGTCGACCGGAGTGTGACGGCCGGTCGCGTTTGAGTTCCGGCTTAGCCGGCTGCCACCCAGTCCGCGACCCGCTCCGCAACCATGATGACGGTGGGATGGATGCCGCCGGAGCGGGGCACCCGCGGCATCACCGATGCGTCGACGACCCAAAGGCCCTCCAGGCCGCGCACGCGTCCGTGCTGGTCGGTAACGGCCATGGGATCGGAGTCCGGCCCCATCCGGCAGGTGCCGGAGACGTGGCGGGCCGTGCCGACGGTCTGACGCGCCCACCGGTCCAGGGCGTCGTCATCGTTCAGGATTTCGTCCGGCGGGTTGATCCGGAAGTCGCACACGTCGCCGAAAGCGTCGGATTCCAGCATCCGCGCCGCGAAC
>JAJDXU010000450.1 GCA_022823105.1 Dehalococcoidia bacterium | reverse complement strand
GGGGCGCCGGCGCGATGTTCTACGACATCCACGAAGCCCGCATCGCCTACTCCGATGGCCAGATCGACCTGCGCGCTCCCGTCACCGTTCTGAGCGTTCCGGGCACGTGCGAAAAGATCGAAACCACCATGGGTCGGCTGATCTTCAACGAAGCCATCCCCGAATCCTTGGGCTACAAGAACGTCCTCATGGACCGCGGGGCCATCAAGGACCTGACCTCCGAGCTTCACCGCACCCTCTCCAACGAGGAGACCGCGCGGGTGCTCGACCGGATCAAGGAAATCGGCTTCTACTACGCCACCAAGTCCGGAATCACCATCGCCATCAACGACATCCAGGTGTCCGAGCGCAAGCGCGCCATCCTCGAACAGGCTACCGAAAAGGTCGCCGAACACGAGGACAACTTCATGATGGGCATGATGACCGACGACGAGAAGTACGAGCGCGTCATCGAGACCTGGACCCAGGCCTCCGACGACATGCAGCAGGTGGTCCAGGAGGAACTCGCCAACTACGGCGGCGTCGGCGTCATGGCCGCCTCCGGCACCAAGGGCAACATCTCCCAGATCAAACAGATGGCCGGCATGCGCGGTCTGATGAGCGACCCCGAAGGCCGCATCATCGAACGCCCCGTTAAATCCAGCTTCCGGGAGGGTCTCACTGCCCTCGAGTACTTCATCTCCACCCACGGCGCCCGCAAGGGCCTGACCGACACCGCCCTGCGTACCGCAGACAGCGGCTATCTCACCCGCCGTCTCGTCGACGTCTCGCAGGAAGTCATCGTCCGCGACCACGACTGCGAGTTCGCCGAACCGTTCTACGTCCAGCCCCGGCCCAACGACTTCGACCTCAGCACCCTGGCCGAGCGCATCGTCGGACGCATGGCCGGCGACGTGATCGCCGACCCACAGAGCGGCGAGATCATCGTTGACCGCAACGAAATGATCGACGAGGTGCTTGCTGAACAGATCAAGGATGCCGGCGTCGACCGGATCCCGGTCCGCTCGCCCCTGACCTGCCAGACCCCCCGCGGCATCTGCCAGATGTGCTACGGCCGGCTGCCCGCCACCGGCAAGCTGGTCGAAATCGGCCAGGCCGTCGGCGTCATCGCCGCCCAGAGCATCGGCGAACCCGGCACCCAGCTCACCATGCGCACCTTCCACACCGGTGGAATCGCCGGCTCCGACATCACGACGGGTCTCCCTCGCGTTCAGGAACTGTTCGAGGTGCGTCCGCCCAAGGGCGCCGGCATACTGACCCACATCGATGGCATCGTGTCCGTCGAAGAGGACGCCAACGGCTCCCGCCGCATCCGCGTCACCTACGACGATGAAGAGCGCCACGACTACATGCTGCCCGAAGGCGCAATCCGCCTCGTGCAGCCCGGGGAGCCCATTGCCGAAGGCAACCTCCTGGCCGTCGTGGTCAATCCGGACGCCGCCGCCACCGGCGACGACTCTTCCAATGCCCTGGCCGGCGCCGGCATCGTGCAGGAAATCCGGTCCGACTATCAGGGCGAAGTGGAAGTGTCGCCCGATGGCGTCACCGTCGTCTGGCGCGAGGAGGAATCCCGCTCCTACGACATCAGCTCGCAGATGACCCTGCGCGTGAACGACGGCCAGATGGTTATGGCCGGCGACGCCCTCGTCGACGGTCCCCTGGACCTCCGGGAACTGCTGGACATCCGCGGCCTCGAGGGCCTGCAGCACTACCTCGTCGACGAGGTACAGGAAGTGTACCGCTCCCAGGGCGTCAGCATCCACGACAAGCACATCGAGGTCATCCTGCGCCAGATGTTGCGCCGGGTCCAGGTCGAAACCGCCGGCGACACCGAGTTCATCCCCGGCGACGTGGTTGACAAGTTCCGGTTCCAGGACCAGAACAATCGCGTCCTCGCCGAAGGTGGAGAGCCCGCCACCGCCAAGACGCTGCTCCTGGGCGTTTCCAAGGCCGCGCTCACCACGGACAGCTTCCTGTCCAAGGCGTCGTTCCAGGAAACCACCAAGGTGTTGACCATGGCTGCCGTCGCCAGCGATCGCGACTGGCTGCGCGGCCTCAAGGAAAACGTCATCATCGGCCGACTCATTCCGGCTCGCCTCGAGTCCTTGCTAGCATCCGAGGAGACACTCGCGCTCATGGAGTCCTTCGAGGAATACGAGGACGACGTGCTCGCCCCCGCCTGGCTCTCCGGAGAGGGCGAATACCTCGGCGAGTTCGATCCCGTCCAACGGGCGGCGGCCCTGGACATGCCCCAGGACGTCATCGACGAGGAGCTTATTTCCGGCCAGCCCGCGTCTCCATTTGGCGCCGCATCAGGCTTGGACAATGCCGGTTACCAGATCCGTACCGCCGACGAGGAGGAAGAACTCGTGAGGCGCGCTCAGTCCCTCACCGAGGCGGACTCGGAGGTGGACCGGGAAGTCGAAGCCACGGCATCGCGGATCTTCTCGCCCTTCGATGACGAAGACGGGGACGTGCCGGCTTTGTAGGCCTGCCCATATTCGCGCGAGCGAAGCGACTTCCACCTGGGGGCGAACGATGTTTCGCCCCCTTTGTCAAACCCTGACCACCCGGAGGATCATCCATGGACCTGTCGGTCAATCTGGGATCCCGAAACAACGGCGACCTCACTTTGCCTAATCCCGTGATGATCGCCTCTGGCACCTTCGGATACGACGGCTACGGCCGGGGCATCGCCGACGTTGGGGCCCTGGCCTCCCTGGGAGCGGTCCTGCCCAAAACATTCACGCGCCATCCGAGGGAGGGCAATCCGGAGCCACGATGGTTCCCGGCATCCTTCCGCGAAGGCATGGCGGCCGGCGAAACCACCTTGCTGAACTCCATAGGCTTGACCAACCCCGGCATCGAGGCCGCAATGTCCGACCTGGCTCCCGAATGGGCCGAAATGGACGCCAACATGGTCATGAGCATGTCAGGCGAAAGCGCCGAGCAGTGGGAGGAAATGGCCGGCTTCACCCGGGGCGTGGAGGGTTTCGTCGCCATCGAACTCAACCTCAGCTGTCCCAACGTGGGCGATGGCGCGATGTTCAGCCATCACCCCCAACTCACCGAAGCGGCCGTCGCCGCCGTCCGCAGCCAGACCGAGCTGCCGGTATGGGCCAAGCTGTCGCCCAACGTGCCCGATATCACCGAGATCGCTCATGCCGCCGTCGGCGCCGGCGCCGACGCCCTGACCATCTCCAACACAATCCCCGCCCTGCACGTCGACATAGACACTGGCCGTGCCACGTTGGGCTCCGGCTACGGCGGCCTCTCCGGCCCCGCGCTCCGACCCGTTGCCATGGCCCTCGTGCACAAAACTGCCCAAACCGTGGACGTCCCAATCATCGGCGTGGGCGGGATATTCAACGGGCGTCACGCCGTCGAATACCTGATGGCCGGCGCCTCAGCCGTGCAGGTGGGCAGCGCGAACCTGACCGACCTGAACGCCCCTTTCCGCATCCTGTCGGAGCTTGAGGACCTCCTGGCCCAGTGGGAAATCTCCAGCCTCAAGGAAATCATCGGCAAGGCCGAGTTCCCCTAGCGTCGTCCCGACGTTGATCCCCATGAAACCCAGGGCATCGACTCCGGTGGTTCATTTTCCCCATCACGTGCGGACGCCTACCACGCTCCCCTCAAGACCTCCTCCAATTCCTCAACACGCTCGATCGGCCTGACGTTACGGTGCAGTCCGAAATCCGTCATCGCATCCTCCGCGATCTCTGTGATCCCGTCGGCGGGCACACCCACCTCACGCAGCGCTCCCGGCAGCCCGATGGCCTCGAAAAACCCTCCCACCGCGTCCGCAGCCGATTCCGCCGCCTCTTCATCCCGGTCGCCGGGCTCCCGCACTCCCAGCGCGTCGGCAACCCTGGCCTGACCGCTCACGTTATGGCTCCGGTTGAATCTCATCCCCGGCGACGTGAGGATCGAATACGCCGCGCCGTGGCTGCAATCCGGGTAGCGCGTGTCCAGGCTGTGGGCCAAGGCGCTCACCACTCCCAACGCCGAGCCGCTCGCTCCGGTATCCCAGGCCCGGTTGTAAGTGAACGACGCCGCGCACAGATTCACCCTGGCTTCCCCATTGTTCGGCATTTTTCGGACCGCCGGCAGATTCTCCACCAGCAGGCCCAGCGCAGCCAGGAGATCCGCGGTGGCCATCGTGTTCAACGCCGGCGCCTGCAACGCGCTGATTACCCCGCTGAATAGCGAACCGGACGCGCTGATGCAGAGATCCGACGGAGCGGTCAAAAGCGCGTCCGTGTCCCAGATCACCGACGCCGGCCGCGTCTTCGGATCAAACATCTCCAGCCGGTGTCCGGTTTCACCGTCGATAATCGCCGTCCCCGCCCGGGTCGCCGCGGTGGTCGGCGTGGTCAGAACCAGGATGTTGGGCAGTTTGGGACGCATCAGTCGGGGACTGATCGGCCGCTGCCCGGGCGGATACTTGGTCGCATGGTCGTGTGGAGACCCGCCCTCGGCCAGCATGATGATGATGGCGCGGGCAGTAACCACCGCGCTGCCGCCGCCCACGGCGATCACCACATCCGCATCGACCTCCCGGGCTCGCTGAACTCCCTCCAGCACCGAAGACTCCGGAGAGCCCGCCTGTACGCCGTCAAACACGCCGGCCGGCTCATCGCCCAACGCCTCCGCGACCCTTTCCAGCAGGTTGGTCCGTCTCGCCACCGATTGCCCGCACACCACGAACGGCCGCTTCCCTCCCAATCGATCCACCTCCCGCCTCACGTTGGATATCGCGTTGTCCCCGGCGAAAACTCGCACCGGGTATGCCACGTGGCGAAAGGGGTTGACCGTGTGATCAGGCATGAAAACCACCAGTGAGTCGGATCTTGGAGAGTGCTCCCGCCGCAGTGTACCCGACCCGCCGCCGCATCGCCACAGACACTCAGGCTGTCCACCCGGCCCAAAGCCTCACGCGTACCCGCTTTGCGCAACCTGCCACTCCGAGCGCCGCCGCCCCAATTCAGGTGGCACAAACAGAAATATCTCTACCAAAACGCCCAATTTTTTGTGAATTACCCGCCTTTGGTGTCAAAAAGACCTGCCATCGACCCGCATAATCACCCAATTCCCCCAAAAAACTCCAGTGCAGGACTCCCGGCCCCGGCGACACTTCCCCCTTGCTCGAACCCCTACCCCGTCCGGTACCATATTACCCAGCGCCACGATCCAACCCGCCACCCAGACGCGCGCCAGCCGGCCCTATGCCCACTTCCCAACACCGCGAACCTCCCCCCAAACCCGCTCATCTGCCCGCCAATACCGTTAAAACCGCCGCCAAAACCCCGCCATCGGCCCCCATTCAGCCCCACTGCCCGCTCAATGCCATACTGGGATTAGCGGAAATGAGAGGAAATGGGCGGGAAATCGGCTTTTTCGCCCTTTCACCACGCGATTGCAAAGCGGGTGCGCGTGAGGGCCCAAAGCCGGTCGCGCATGGCCCTATGCTACAATCGAGCGGACGCCATGCTCCGCGACAGCACACCGCGCAACCCGCCCCTGGAAACCCGCCTCGCTCGATATCGGAGCCAGGCGGTTCGACTCTTGGACTCGGCGCAGACCACCATGTCCCGCGGCCAGTGGAATCAGGCCGAGGATTTGCTCTGGGGCAGCGTCGTAGCCGCAGCCCGTGGCGTCGCCCTGTGGCACGGCGAACCCGCAGAATCCGACGCGGAGTTGAAGGCCTTCGTCCGTCGCCTCGGAGACCAGGAGCGCGACCGCTACATCCGGGACGCCTTTGACCACCTGTCCGCGTGGGCCGACGCCGCCGAAAGAGTGCGCGACCGTCGCAGTCGGGTCGATTATCTCTTCCTCGCCATGGATGACGTCAGCGAAGCCGTGGAGCGGTTGGTCGCCCACATCCCGGGCGGAGATTCCCCATCACCCGTAGCCGACCCAGACGACGACGTGGCCAGCATCGAGGCTTGATACATGACGCCCGGCCCAACGTTGGACATCCCTCTGATCGTCGCACGCGGCGACGAACCCCAACCTCCATCCGACTCGCCCATCACCGGGACCGTCGCCATTGAAACCCACGGCTGCAAGCTGAACCAGGCCGACAGCGCGGTGCTGGCCCGCCAGTTCGTTCAGGCCGGCTGCCGCTTGGTGGACCGTACGACCGACGCCGACATCATCGTCGTCAACACCTGCACGGTGACCGCCACCGCCGACTCCAAGGCCCGGCAGGCCCTCCGCGCCGCCCGACGCGCAAATCCGGACGCTATCCTGGTCGCCGCCGGCTGTTACCCCCAGCGTGCCGCTGACGAACTCCGCCGCATGCCCGAGGTCTCTCTGGTCGTCGGCAATTCTGAAAAGGCCACGCTGGCCGACCTGGCGATCGCCGCACTGTCCAGGCGGGGCAACCCTCGAACCCATCCGTCCGGCGCCCCTACCACCGCCGGCATCCTCCGCCGCAGCAGGGCCATGCTCAAAATTCAGGAGGGTTGCGATCAGGTCTGCGCCTACTGCATCGTGCCCAGGGTGCGGGGCCGCGAACGCAGCATCCCTCCCGACGCGCTGGTGTCGGCCGTACGGCAGCACGTCGCCGGTGGATTCAAGGAGGTGGCTCTCACCGGCACCCAGTTGGGCACTTACGGCTTCGAGATTGACGGCGTTGACCTGACCGGTTTGCTGTCCCGGATATTGAACGACTCAGAAATTCCGCGCCTCCGTGTCTCGTCGCTCCAGGCCCACGAGATCACTCCCGCCCTGCTGGATCTGTGGCAGGATCCGCGGCTGTGCCCCCACTTTCACGTTCCGCTGCAGAGCGGCTGCGATGCAACCCTCCGGGCCATGCGACGCCGGTACGACAGCGGTCAGTTCCGCGCCGCCGTTCACCAAATCCGGGAATGCGTCCCTCACGCCAGCATCACGACGGACATCATCGTCGGTTTCCCGGGCGAGAGCGACACCGCTCACGCTGAAAGCCTGGCATTCGCTTCGGAAATGGAGTTCGCCGACATCCACGTGTTCCCGTATTCGCAGCGACCCGGCACCACGGCTCACCACCTGCCCGATCAGGTCAATCCCGACGTGAAGCGCGAGCGAGTCGCCGAAATGAACTCGATGGCCGACGCGGCGTTCGCCAACTACCGGAATGCCAACCTCGGGCTCGAACGTCCCGTATTATGGGAAACCGCGCGGCCCAACGCCGAAGGCGATCTGCTGCGCTGGAGCGGCTTGACGGACAATTACGTCAGGGTCCACACGCTCACCGAGCAGGACTTGTCCAATCGCATCACCGACGCTCGTCTCGTGGAGATTGACGGCAAGTCCGTCCTGTCGAATGTCCCGACCTAAAACTCCACGGGGCGAAGGTACGCCATGTCGTTGTCCTTGCCCCGTTGCAGGTACCCGGCTCTGGTCTCGTTGCCGTGCGGGAATACCATGAGCCAACCCTTTTTCTCCACGTCGTCCAGGATGTCCCGCTTCTGCTCCATGGTTTTTTCGGGTTCATAATCGAATGAGGACAGTACCGTTGGCCACAGGTGGTGAGGCGTCGGAACCAGGTCGCCCAGGTAAACGATCCGCTCTCCGCCATGGCTGAAAACCGCTATCTGATGTCCTTTCGAATGGCCGTCCGTCACTATCAGGCTCAGACCCGGGAACAGTTCCGTGTCCCCGTCCAGCAGTTCAAGCTGGCCGCGCTCAGCGATGGGCGCGAAGTCATCCGTCCTGAACACGTCCGCCTGGCGCACCGACGGACTCTGTGCGTCTTCCCACGCCGATCGCTGCACGTAGTACGTCGCCTTGGGGAAGGAAGGCACCATGTCTCCCATCCGGTCCATGCGGGTCGCGCCGCCCGCGTGCGCGAAATGCAGGTGCGACAATACCACCGCGTCAATGTCCCTCGGCCCCAATCCCAGCGCTTTCAGGCTGCGCATCAGCCGGCTGGGAACCAGCCCGTACATCTCCTTATCCCTCAGATTATCCTTCGGTCCCACGCCCGTATCCACCAGAATTTTGTGCCCCGCGCATTCCAGCAGCAGGCAGTTCAACCCCATGGTCAGGCGATTCTTCCGGTCGGTCGTCACCAGGTTCTCCCACATTATCTTGGGAATCCGGCCGAAAACCGCGCCACAATCCACCTTGAACACGCCGTCGCTGATCACCATTACGCCGGTTGCTGACATTCTGCATCCTCCCCCAATCGTTTGCCCCAGCTCAAGTATCCATCCCCCATGCACCGCAGCCGTCCGTTTCGTATCACCCGGGACGCCCAGTTTCGGGAAACAAGCGCATCAACCCACATTAGAGTCACGCCAAGAGCCTCGGTTATAATCTGGCCAATCCATGTGTTGACCCGGCTATACTGTACAGCCCCGCATTCAAACGGCGTCAATACCAAAATGGTCGTTTTTACGGAAAATTCATAAACTTTCACCAAAATTCACAATCGAATTCCCTTGTGCCCGGTTTATGCCCGGAAACAACGCGGCAGCATTACCCGGACGGCGTCGCCTGAATCTCCCGCAACCACATGGCAATCTCTGACCGCACTGGTCCCATACGTTTACGCCGCAGGCTCTACGCGCTGTTGGAGCCCGGTAACGGCTTGGGAAACCAGGTTTTTGGGCCCGGCAATATGCACCCCTCATTCCTGGTGGAGATCGCCCTCGTCGCCGTTATCATCGCCAATTCCGTTTCCCTGATCCTGTGGACCGTCCCCAGGTTCGCCGACGCGTTCGGGTTGGGCTTCCACATTATCGAGTACTGCACCGTCTCCATATTCGTGGTGGAATACGCGCTCCGGCTCTGGACCGCCCCCGAATCCGACATCAACGGCGACACTTCCCCCTGGCGCCAGCGCTGGCGCTACGTTCGATCCCCCAACGCCCTGGTCGATTTGACCGCGTTGGCTCCGTCCGCCGTCGCCGCGATCTTCATCTTGTTCAGCGGTCTCGGGCCCAGTCTTTCCTTCCTGCTGACCGTCCGGCTCCTGACCCGCACCGTGAAGCTCGCGCGATACTTCCCGGCAGCCCACCGCCTGGGAGCGGCATTGCGCATGAAGGCCAGCCAACTTCTTACCACGGTGGCCGGGCTCCTCATCGCGTTGGTCATTGCGGCCGCCCTGATGTATTTCGCGGAAACCCACGCCCAGCCCGACAAGTTCCCCAGCATCCCGGCCGCCATGTGGTGGAGCGTGGTGACCCTCACCACCGTCGGCTACGGCGACACCGTGCCCGTCACCGGCCCGGGTCGCGCCCTGGCGGCAGTCATCGCCGTGCTCGGCATCGGGCTTTTCGCCCTGCCTGCGGGAATCCTCAGCGCCGGCATGATGGAAGCCGACTCGCAAGCTGAAAATCCCAACGTGTCCGCCGGCGTCTGCCCACACTGTGGCCAGTCCCTGGCCGACGCATCTCCCGGCAACCGTCCCGCCGATTAAGCGGCGGACAGATTCTCAACGGCCGCAGCTAACCGTTTGATCACCCGCTCCTGCCCCATCACTTCCATCATTTCAAACAGCGGCGGCGTCGCGGTGCGTCCCGTGATCGCCGTGCGCAGCGCTCCAAAAAACTGTCGGCCGGATAGCTCCAGTTCCTTGCCCGCCGCCCGCAATATCTCTTCCAGGTGTTCGTGGCAAAAACCCGATGCATCCACAGAGGACAGGTCGTCGGTGGCCCGTTGCAGCGCCGCCAGGGTCCCGGGAACATCCATGCCCCTTTGCACGACGCTCCTGGCCTCGTACTCAAGCTCGTCCTCAAAGAAATACGACAGCATATCCGGCGCTTCGGCCAGGGTCTTCAGCCTCTCCTGCACCAACGGCACGATGCGCAGCAGGTATTCCCGATCCACCGGCAGCAGGTCGTCCGGATAGGCCCTTTCCAGGAACGGAAGTATCTCAGCGGCCAACTCCTCGACGCTCATCTGCCGGATGTACACGCCGTTCATCCACTGCAGCTTGTCCAGGTCAAAGATGGCAGCCGGCTTGCCCACCCGTTTCAGGGTGAAATTGTCCCTGATCGTGTCAACCGTCATGACCTCAGTTTCGCCGTCCAGCGACCAGCCCAGCAGAGCCATAAAATTGATCAGCGCATCCGGAACGAACCCGTCGTCCCGGTACTCCATCACCGAAGTGGCGCCGTGCCGCTTGGACAGCTTCGCCCGGTCCGAACCCAGGATCATCGGCAGATGTCCGAACTGCGGCATCGGCAGATCCAACGCGCGGTACAGTTGCACGTGCCTCGCCGCGCTGGGCAGCCACTCCTCGGCCCGGAGCACATGGCTGATCTCCATGGCATTGTCATCCACCGTCACCGCCAGATGATACGTGGGAAAGCCGTCGGATTTGATCAGCACAAAATCGTCGGTCAGCTCGTTCTGCCACTCCACGTGTCCCCGTATCGCATCCTCCAGGGACGTGATCCCGGACTGTGGCATGGCAAACCGCACCACCGAAGGCAGACCCGCCCTCTCGTTGGCTTCCCGTTCGCTATCGGAAAGATGCCGGCAATGGCTGTCGTAACCCTGGCGCTGCTTGTTGCGCGCCTGCTCCTTGCGCAGTTCCGCGACCCGTTCCGGCGTGCAGTAGCACCGATACGCGTTCCCGGACGCGATCAGTCGCTCAGCGGCGGCATCGTACCGTTCCAACCGCTCCGACTGGAAATACGGCCCATAGGGTCCGCCGACCCGCGGTCCCTCGTCCCAGTCGATCCCGAGCCACTCCAACCCGTTGAGAATATGTTCCACCGCGCCTTCCTCGATGCGGGCCCGGTCGGTGTCCTCAACCCGCACGATAAATTGCCCCCCGTGTCGCCGGGCAAACAACCAGTTGAACATCGCCGTGCGAATGTTGCCAATATGGGGATTCCCCGTGGGGCTAGGGGCGTAGCGGACTCGTATCGGCGTAGACATCAGGGCTCCCTCCTCATGTCGCGTTCCCATTCAATCGGCGGTGTTGATCCCGTTCGCTTGCCCATCCATTTTGCTCGTCGGAATTTACGGCTCTCACCTCTGCTGCCGGCTGATGCGCGCCCAACTGTCCCGAAGCGTCGTCGTTCGGTTGAACACCGGGGCGCCTGGTTCCGAGTCAGGGTCGGCGCAGAAATACCCCAACCGCTCAAATTGGAAACGGTCGCCCGGCCCGGCGATGGCCAGGGCCGGTTCCGCCATCGCGGTAACGACTTCCAGGGAATCAGGATTGATCAGGTCCACAAAATCATCACCCGATTCCGATGCCGCTCCCGCAGGGTCGGGGTCGGTGAACAGGTTGTCGTAAAGGCGAACCTCCACTCGCTCCGCGTGCACGGCCGAAACCCAGTGAATCGTCCCCCGCACACGCCGCCCGTCGGGAGCATTGCCCCCGCGACTCTCCGGGTCGTACGTGCAATGCACTTCCAGCACGTTGTCGTCCTCGTCCTTCACCACGTCCGTGCATGTCACCAGGCAAGCGTACCGCAGCCTTACTTCGCGGCCGGGCGCTAACCGGTAGAACCGTCGGGGCGGGTCCTCCATGAAATCGTCCCGTTCGATGTAGATCTCCCGGCTGAACGGCACGCTGCGTGTACCCATGGAGTCATCCTCAGGATTGTTGACCGCGGAAAATTCCTCGCTCTCCCCCTCCGGGTAGTTGGTTATCACGACCTTGAGAGGGTTCAGCACCGCCATGCGACGCGGAGCCCGTCGGTTCAGGTCCTCCCGCAGGCAGTGCTCCAGCAGCGCCAACTCCGTCACGGTGTTCCGGCGCGCTACTCCCACCCGCTCGCACATGTCGCGGATGGATTCCGGCGTATATCCCCGCCGGCGCAACGCGCTGAGCGTGGGCATGCGAGGGTCGTCCCACCCCATCACGTACTCGTCCTCCACCAACCTCCGCAGCATCCGCTTGCTCATCACCGTGTGCGTCAGGTTCAGTCGGGCAAACTCGATCTGCCGGCTGCGATAGATGCCCAGCGCCTCCTGGCACCAATCGTAGAGCGGACGATGGTCCTCAAACTCCAGCGTGCACAGCGAATGCGTGATCTCCTCGATGGAGTCCGACAGTGAATGCGCGTAGTCGTACATCGGGTAGATGCACCAGTCGTCGCCCGTCCGGTGGTGCTCGGCGTGCCGTATGCGGTACAGCACCGGGTCGCGCATGTTCACGTTGGGCGACGCCATGTCGATCTTGGCGCGCAGCACGTACTCCTCATCTCCGAATTCCCCGGCCCGCATCCTGCGAAACAGGTCAAGACTTTCCTCGACGGGGCGGTTCCGGTCGGGACTTTCCCTCCCCGGGTCCGTCAGCGTACCCCGGTACTCGCGAATTTCATCCGCGGTCAGGCTGTCCACATACGCGTTGCCATCCAGGATCAGTTGCTCGGCGTACCGGTATAGCTCCTCAAAATAGTCCGACGCGTAGTAGAGGTGCTCATCCCAATCAAACCCCAGCCACTTCACGTCCGCCAGTATCGACTCAACGTACTCGATATCCTCTCGTGTCGGATTGGTATCGTCGAACCGCATGTGGCACCGCGCCCCGGCGTACTGTTCGCCCACGCCAAAGTTGAGGCAGATGGACTTGGCGTGCCCGATGTGCAGGTACCCGTTCGGCTCAGGAGGAAACCGGGTGACCACGCGACCGTCATACGCTCCCGTCGCCTGGTCCTCGGTGATAATGCTCCTGATAAAGTCGGTGGGGATCTCCCCGGTGGTTGCGGTTTGGCTGTCGCTCATTTCCCTCGCTTGACTCCCAAGTATCATCAAACGGCATGGCCACGCTCATAGATTATAGCGCACTGCGATGCCCGATTGCCTGCAACACACCCTTCAACTCCGGCGGCAGCGGCGCACGGTGTTCCATCCACTCGCCCGATTCCGGATGCCGGAAACCCAGGCGCGCCGCGTGGAGAAACTGCCGGTCCAGCAACGGGCTCGCCTCGCCATATACCTCGTCCCCAAAGACCGGGTACCCCAGGTACGCCAGGTGCACACGTATCTGGTGCGTTCGCCCCGTCTCAAGCCGCAGCGCCAGCAGCGTGTGCGCGCCGAACGTTTCCACGGTTTGGTAATGCGTGCGCGCCTCCCGCCCGCCGACGTTGACCGCCATCCGCTGCCGGTGCCGTGGGTCGCGGCCTATGGGCGCGTCGATGGTCCCTGATTCCGGCGTGACCAGCCCCACGCACACAGCCGTATATTCCTTGCGCATATCGCGCCGCATCATCTGCTCGGCGAGATTCTGCAGCGCCAACTGCGTCTTGGCGACCACCAACAACCCCGACGTGTCCCGGTCCAGCCGGTGCACGATGCCGGGACGCAACTCCCCGCCAATCCCGCGGATGTCGGGACACCGCGCCAGCAGCGCGTTGACCAGCGTCCCGTCCGGGTGGCCCGGTCCAGGATGCACCGGCAGTCCGGCCGGCTTGTCCACCACAACCACGTGCTCGTCCTCGTATACGACCCCAATCGGGATATCCTGCGGAACCAGGTCCTCGGGCGCTCGAACCGGGGGCACCCAGACCTTGATGGCGTCGCCCGGCCTCACGCGCTGCGCCGAACGCGCCGGCGCGCCGTTGAGCGTTATGTTGCCTTCCATCGCCAGGCTCTGCAGCCTGCTCCGCGATAATCCCGCCTCCGCCATCTCGGACCGGCCAGCCAGCCACGCATCCAGCCGGCCCGCGCCGGCGTTTTCGCCCGCCAGGAACGCATACTCGGCTCCCACAACGGCGGCGTCTGCGGTCATTGCCGACGCTCCTCGCTGGACAATATCCGCTCCCGGACTCCGCAATCCGCGCACCGCGCGCCATTCGACAGACCGATCATCAACCCACCGCAGATTGGACACGTCTCGTTGCTCCCAATCCCATCGAGGGAGATGCTAGCGGTTTGGGCGGCATCCGCCCCCGCTGCCTCGTCGCCCTGATCTCGCCGCATCACCAGCATCCATCCCATCATGCAGAGACCGATCACTATGGCCGAATCCGCCAGGTTGAATACCGGCCAGGGCCCCACGTCTATGAAGTCCGTGACGTGCCCCTGGTGAACCCGGTCAATCAGGTTCCCCAGCGCTCCGCCCAGCATCAGCGCAATGCTCACGCGCAGCAGCCGAGTCGGCCTGTCCTGGCTTTGGTAGATGTACGCCAGTACCAGCACCCCCACCAGCGAAACGAACAGGAGCGGGAGATTCTGGTCCTGGAACAAGCCGAACGCGCTGCCAGTGTTGTGCACGTGCGTGAACCGGAACAGACCAGTCGCCGGCCAAGAATGATGCCACTCCAGGGTCTGCCGGACCACGAACTTGGTCAGTTGGTCCAGCGCCAGCGCCAGGGCCGCCAGTTGCAGTAGAGTCCAGTCCCGGTATATCGGGGTGCGGCCTTTGAGAAATTGGAGCATCGCTAGGGGGCGCCCAGATGCCTCAGGAAGAAATCCACCACCGTTTCCGCCATCTCGCGTTCCTGCCCCACCCAGAAGTGGTCCGCAGCCGGAACCACATGGTATTCGGCGGCCGGATCAAATTTCGCCAGTTCCTCGTCCACACTCTCGGCGGCAACCAGGCGGTCCCTGCCTCCGGTGATGATCAGCCTCGGCGTCTTGTCTTTCTGCAGCGGGCTGTCCGTGATCGCCTCGATGGACGGCGCCACCAGCGCAATCGCCTTGGGCTTCTTGTATAGCTTCTTGTGATCACAGATCACGCGAGTGCTGAACGAGTACCCACCCAGGCCGATTCGGTCGTCGTCCACGTCCGGCAGCGCGCCCAGGAAGTCCATCGCCACCAACGTTTCCTGGTGCTCTTTCTTTCCCTCCGTGTGTTCGCCCTGGCTGTTGCCGACCCCGCGGAAGTTGAACCTCAACGACGCGATCCCCGCGTCCGCCAGCCCGAACGTAACCGCCACCACCACGTTGTTGTCCATGTTCCCGCCCCGCAGGGGATGCGGGTGACACATCACCACGCCGGGGAAGGGTCCGTCGCCATCCGGCAGTGCGATGATCCCCTCCAGGGTCAATCCTTTGGTTATGAAGCTCACCGCGCTCTGCCGCATGACTGCCTCCCGATACGTACAAATGGTGCGATTATCATAGCAGGTTTGCCAGCCCGGGGCCCGGTAGTGCGGGCGTACCGTTGATGCTAGAATGACGCCCATCACCTCGAACCCTAACATTGCCACCAGGAGGCGACATGGCTGCAATTGACCTGCGGAGCGATACCATTACCCACCCCACCGACGAGATGCGTCGGGCGATGGCCGCCGCCGAAGTCGGCGACGATGTCTTCGGCGAAGACCCCACCATCAACGCCCTGCAGGAGCGAGCCGCCGAAATGATGGGCCAGGAAGCGGGACTTCTCACCGCCAGCGGCACCATGAGCAACCTGATTGCCTCCTTGACCTGGTGCAGCCGCGGCGACGAGATGATCATGGGCCAGGAGGCCCACATGTTTTGGAACGAGTCCGGTGGCCCCACGGCCCTGTCCGGCGCCCAGGTCCGGCTCGTACCCAACGACCCCAACGGCAGGATATCTGCCCAGAACGTCCAGGCCGCCATCCGCGATGCATCCAACATCCACGTCCCGGCCACCACCCTCGTTTGCCTCGAGAACACCCACAACCGCTGCAGCGGCGGCGTCATGACCCCACAGGACACCAGGGAAGTCGTCGATGTCGCCCACGCCGCCGGCGCCGCCGTCCACCTCGACGGCGCGCGTATATTCAACGCCGCGGTCGCCCTCGAAGTCCCGGCCGCCGAGCTCGCAAAAGACGTTGACGACGTGAGCTTCTGCCTCTCCAAGGCCCTGTCCTGCCCCGTCGGCTCCGTGCTCTGCGGATCCGAGGAGTTCATCACCCGAGCCCGCAAGTGGCGCAAGATGGTGGGCGGCGGCATGCGCCAGGCCGGAGTCCTCGCCGCTGCCGGGCTTGTCGCCCTCGACACCATGGTCGAACGCCTCGCAGACGATCACGCCAACGCCCGCCGGCTCGCCGCCGGCCTCGCCAACATCGACGGCCTCACCGTGGACCCCGACAGCATCCACACCAACATCGTCATCTTCGAAGTCGACCGCGAAAAGGTCGGCGAGGCGCGCGAGGTGATCGCCGCTTTCCGCGAGGATGGCGTTCTGGTCAGCCACAGCCGCGAACAATCCCTGCGCATGGTGACCCACCGCCACATCACCTCCGCCGACGTCGACGAAGTCCTTTCCCGCATCAACGGCGCCGTCCGGCGTCTCGCGGCGTCTGCGTAAAACAATTCGCTCAGACTCCCCCTGCCGACAGGGGTGATGGCTGAAGTGAGGAGGTCCATCACAGTCCCGTTTACCGCCAACCTATCGAACGCACTCTCGGGGATTCAAAATGGCTGAATTCACCATTAACCGCGACACCACCGCCCTGCTCATCGCCGATTTCTACGCCGAGGCCATGGGCAACCTGCCCCACGCAGTTGAGCGTGGCGTAGTCGCCCGCACCGTGGAACTGCAGGCTGCGGCCCGCGCTGCCGGGTTGATGGTCTGCTACTGCGCCACCGTCTTCCGTCCCGGCTACCCCGAAATCAGCGAACGCAACAAGACGTTCAGCGCCCGCAAAGCCTCAGGGCAACCCGCCGTCTTCGATCCGCTGGCCGTGATTCACCCGGACGTGCTCCCGCGCGAAGGTGAGGTCGCCGTGGGCAAGCACCGCGTCAACGCGTTGTTCGGCACCGGCCTCGACGTCGCCCTCACCGGCAACAACATCGACACCATCATCCTGCTCGGCTACGCCACCAGCGGCGTCGTCCTGTCCACCACCCGCTTCGCCGCCGACCGGGACTACCGGCTCTACATCGTCGAGGACTGCTGCGCCGACAGCGAACCCGACGTCCACGAATTCCTGATCACCCGCATCCTCAACCGCCAGGCCGACATCGTAACCGCCGCCGAGGCCATCGACGCAATGGGCGCCGGATAAAGCCGGCCCGCTGCGATCTGTGGGCCGGCGCTTCGGGAGCCCCAGGCTATTCGACAAATGTTGCGGCGTTCCTCATCGCCCTCTACCGACGTATCACTGTCCGTATCGCCAAAACCCCTCTACCCGGGGGACTTGGTCGATGCTGAAATAATCGTCACGCCGCGCAACTCTTTCCTGGCGTCGGTGGGCGTCCTGCGCCTGTCCCAGACCGAGGTGCTGCGCATAGACTCGGCGCGCGATGTCGTTCCCCACCTCCGCGTCGCCGGGCGCACCGGCCCCAAGCCTCCACGCTCACCGGACCACATCGACCACGTATTCGTGGAAGACGAACCCATGGACAGCGGGGTTTCCTATCGGTTCCCTGCCCAGTTGCGGCTCCCGGTGCCGGCGCCGCCCACCGTGAAGGGTAAACACGCGCGCATAACCTGGGAACTCACCGCATCCATCCTGGCGAAATCGGAATGGATGGGATCCCGGGATGGCTTGCTGGGCGCCCTGTCCCAGGGACAGGCCGGCGCCAGCAGCCAGGAGTTGGTCGTCTTTGCCCGTCCCGATGCCGCGAATATCGGCGGCGAACGACTCCCTGATCAGCCTTCCTCAAACCGGAGCTTCCGGAATATGAGCCTGGACCTCGCCCTTGACTCCGGTTTGGCCGTCAACGGTGGCGAGCTTACCGGAATCCTGGCGGTCGCGACTCAGTCGGCGCTCAGCGCCCGGGAGTTGCGGGTCGAACTCGTCCGCTGGGAACGTTCCGGCAACAAGCAGGCCCGCGTCGTGGAAAGCCGTCTCGTCTTGCAGCGTCCCGCCGCCCAGGCCGCCGGCGAGCGGACCGAATGGGCCTTCCGCCTGCCCGTGCCGGATCGCCTGATGCCCTCGGTGATGGGGAACTATACCTTCGTGGGATGGCAGGTGCGCGCGGTCATCTCCCGCACGCTGCTCCCAAGCTTCTCCGTGAGCCAGATGGTGCAGGTGTACACCGCTCCGGAGACGGAAGCCTCACGGGTTTGAACGCCCTTTCTCGCCCCACCAGCGCCGCATACGCTCCGCAATCGCCGCCTCCGACCCCTGCTCCGTGGGCTCGTAGTATCGCCTTTCGCTTAGGCCGGGCGGCAGGTATTCCTGCGGCTCAAAGTGCCCCTCGTAGTC
>JAJDXU010000392.1 GCA_022823105.1 Dehalococcoidia bacterium | reverse complement strand
CCCTAACCCTCTCCCATCGTTGCAGGGTTATTCACCCTCACCCTAACCCTCTCCCATCAAGGGAGAGGGGATATTTTCAGATGCCGCGTTCGGCTACCCAGCGGTGCTTCTGGGTTTGGCGGCGGGTTTCGTTGGTGGGTTGGTAGGTGGCAAGGAATTGCTGGCGGAACTGGTCGAATCGGCCGGCGGTTATGGCGTTCTGCATTTCGCGCATGAGGTTGAGGATGAAGCGGAGGTTGTGGATGGAGGCCAGGCGTGGGCCGAGCATTTCGCGGGCTTTGAAGAGGTGGCGGAGGTACGACGCTGAGAAGTTGGCGCAGGCGTAGCAGTCGCAGGTGGCGTCGAGGGGGTTGTCGTCATCGGCGTAACGAGCGTTGGCGATGTTGACGCGGCCGGCGGGGGTGAACAGGGCGCCGTTGCGGGCGACGCGGGTGGGCAGGACGCAATCGAACATGTCCACGCCGAGAGCGACGGAGTTGACCAGGTCCTCGGGTGAGCCGACGCCCATGAGGTAGCGGGGTTTGTCGGCGGGGAGGCCGTCGCAGACCTGTTGGGTGACGGCTTGCATTTCGGCCTTGGTTTCGCCGACGGCCAGGCCGCCGATGGCGTATCCGTCGAAGGGTATGCGGGTGATGAAATCGGTGGACTCGGAGCGCAGTTCGGGGATGGTGCCGCCCTGGACGATTCCGAAGAGGGCCTGGAGTTGGGCGTTTGGTTGGGCGACGTGGAAGTCGTGGCACTGCTGTGCCCAGCGGTGGGTGCGTTCCATGGCGTCGCGGACGGACGCGGGGTCGCCGGCGGAGAAGACGCACTGGTCGAAACACATGATGATGTCGGCGCCGATGCCGTGCTGGTTGGCGATGGCGGACTCGGGGGTGAATATGTGCCGGCTGCCGTCGATGTGGGACTGGAAGGTGATGCCGGCGTCGTCGATCTTGCGGAGCGAGCCCATGCTGAAAGCCTGATAGCCTCCGCTGTCGGTGAGGATGGGGCCGTTCCAGCGCATGAATTCGTGGAGTCCGCCGGCGTCGTGGACGCGCTGGACGCCGGGGCGGAGGTAGAGGTGATAGGCGTTGCTGAGGACGGTTTGGGCGCCGAGTTCGCGCACCTCGTCGAAGGTCAGGCCCTTGACGGTGGCCTGGGTGGCGACGGGCATGAACAAGGGCGTTTGCGCGGTACCGTGGGGCGTGATAATCTGCCCGCGCCGGGCAGCGCCGTCGGTGGCGAACAGTTGGAAACTGATGGGTGATGCGGTCATTTTGAGTAAATGTACTAGGGCTGCCCAGCCGAAGCAACGGCGTTGTTGTCCCCCGCCAGGGCTATCGCATATGAAATCACTCACCTGTCACGCCGGCGAAAGCCGGAGTCCAGAACCTGTGAATGGCTTGAAATTCCCATGGAAACAGCCGACTTCGGTCAATGGATATCGGCTTTCGCCGGTATGACGATACTAAACCGCTCATGTGCGATAGCCCTGTGTCCCCCGCGCTCCTCGCTTACACTGTACGATAGACAGAGGAGCGGTGATGCCCGCAGAGTTATTGGGAACCATCGATTTGCTAAGGAGTTATTCCGTCGTGTGGTCTGTCGTGGTGATCGCTGCGATGGTCGTTACGGCGGTGGCGCTGTATTTTTTCTGGGATCTGGTGGGGCGGGGCATATCGCTGGTGGCTCGAGCTCTGAATGTCGGCCAACAGAGGCGGCGGCACTGACGTGTATTTTCCCATAGCTGAAGTTACGGTTTCGCCGCTGCTGCTGGCGCTGCTGGGGATCGTGGTCGGCACGATGACCGGCTTTTTTGGCGTGGGCGGCGGGTTTCTGATCACCGGCGGGCTGCTGGTGCTGGGAGTGCCGACGATTTACGCGGTGGGAACGGGTCTGCTGATGGTGATGGGCACGGCGATCACGAGCACTTTGCGGCACCGGAGGCTGGGGAACGTGGATCTGCGGTTGGCGCTGCTGATCGTGTGCGGGACGATTCCTGGAGTGTTCCTGGGGGAGAGGGTGAACAGCACGCTGGAGGCCGCGGGGATATCCGGTCCGGTGGTGGGGGCGGTGTATTTTGTGCTGCTGTTGACGCTGGGGTCGGCGATGGTGGGCAACTGGCTGCGGCGGTTGCGATACCGGCCGGCGCGGCGGGACGTGGGCGCGTTTCCGCGATGGTTCCAGAGCGTGCGGATCGGGCCGAGTCGGGTGAGCGTCCCGGGAGTGGGCAGCGTCAACCTTCGGCCGTCGTTTCCCAATGCGGAGATCGCCGAGATGTCGGCGGCGGTACCGGTGATGACGGGGCTGGTGATCGGATTTGTGGCGGCCCTGCTGGGAGCGGGCGGCGGGTTTCTGCTGATGCCTTTCCTGGTGTACGGTCTTGGGGTTCCGCCGGCGGTGGCGATCGGCACGGACCTGTTCCAGATCATCATAACCGGGACGCTGGGGTCGTTCCTCTACTCGCTGGGAGGGAACGTTGACCCGATGATCGCGATTATCATGTTCGTGGCGGCGTCGGTGGGGACGCAGATCGGCGCGCTGGCGACGCGATTCGTGAACTCGGCGCGGATCCTGGGTTTGTTCGGGTTGACGGTGCTGAACGCGGGGATAGCGGTTGGGATAGGGCAGTTGGCGCGATCCATAGGGTCCGACGGCCTGGCGCTGATCGGACAACTACTGTTGCTGGGGGTTTCCGGACTGGTGGCGCTGACGATCGTGGCGCTGCTGGTGGCGGCCGTGATTGCGCAGATGCGGCGGGGGCGACGGTTGGCACGTTTGCGGGAGATACGCAGCGCGGGGAGAGTGGCGACGGGCGGGGATTGATGGGAGATGATAATTTTGATACTATGGAGACCAAACCTCCCTGCCGTCCGGGTTCTCTGTAACCTGCACTGCAGGGCTAATTTTTGCTAGGTACCGCCGGTGGCAGAACGCGTAGTAGTTTTCGTTGACTACCAAAACGTTTATCGATGGGCACGGGCTTCTTTCCATAGCCACCGAACTGATCCGCACTGGTCAGGACAGTTTAGCCCGGAAGCACTCGGGCATAGCATTGTGCAAACATCCAACACCAGTGGGCAGCGGATGCTCCACCAGGTCCGCATTTATCGTGGTATGCCCGATGGCAGGCGAGACTCAAAGGGCTATACGGCCGCCCGCCGTCAAATAGCCGCATGGGAAGAATCGGCGTTGGTAAAGGTTATGAGCCAACCGTTGCGTTATCCTCGGGATTACCCCAATTCGCCCGCCCAAGAGAAGGGAGTGGATGTGAGGATGGCGGTAGATTTCGCGATGATGGCGGTTCGGGACGAATACGATATTGGCGTATTGATGTCCAACGATTCTGATTTTCGTCCCGTTCTTGAAGAGGTTGACGGGTTGGGTTCCAAGACTGTCGAAGTGGCGGCTTGGCGCCCGCTTACGGCGCAACCGCGCCGGTTGTGGATCGGAAGAAACCGTCCGTGGTGCAATTGGATCGATCACGCGGCTTACTCATCCATCCAAGATGAGACGGATTACGCGCCAAGTCGGTAGTCGGTGAGCCAGGCGAGGGTGTCGTCGACGATTTCGGTGGGGACGTCGCGGCGGACGGTAGCCTTGCCGACGTCTTCGAGGAGGACCCAGCGGTTTGCGCCGCCGACGGTCTTCTTGTCGAGGGACATTGCGCCGCGGATGGCGTTGATGTCGACGCCCTGGGCGGTGATGGGCAGGCTGAACCGCTGGAGCAGGTGGCGTTGGCGGTCGAGGATGTCGTCGCCGATCATGCCCATCTCGCGGGCGATTCGGCCGGCGCCCATCATGCCGACGGATACGCCCTCGCCGTGCATGAAGCGGCCGTATTCGGTGGAGGCTTCGAGGGCGTGGCCGATGGTGTGGCCGTAGTT
>JAJDXU010000372.1 GCA_022823105.1 Dehalococcoidia bacterium | reverse complement strand
CCATTCGCATCGGCGATACGACCAGAATCTGCCCCGTTATCTTCGGGCCGGACGGTCATTTTCTGCTGGGCGCAACGACGCTGGAATTTTTCAAGTTGGGAGTCGATCCGGTCGGGCAGGAACTCGTACCCGTGCCTGCCTTGAGGTTTGGTTGGGGAGGGCCTCTCTAACCGCCCGCCCGAACATCGTCGTTGTCTGGCCACACCCCCTCGACCGGAATAACCTATCGCCCCGCCACCGCGGCCAGCACCCGGTCCGGCGTGATCGGCAATCTGGTGAACCGCACCCCGATGGCATCGTAAAGCGCGTTGGCGATGGCCGGCCCGACTCCCACCGCGGGCACCTCACCCAGCCCCTTCGCCCCCATCGGCCCCACCGGGTCCACCACGTCGGCAAAAATCGTGGTGATGTTCGGAAAGTCCTGAATCGTCGGGCTCTTGTGCTCCAGGTAACTCCCGTTCAGCGTTACTCCAGTCGGCCCGTCGGTGATCAGTTCCTCGCTCAGCGCAAACCCCAGCATCTGCGAAATCGCTCCCTCCACCTGGTTCAACGCCGTCCGCGGATTGATGATCCGACCCGAATCGTGCGCCGCCACGTAGCGGTTGATCCGCACCCGTCCCGTCGCGGTGTCAACCTCCACCTCGCAGAAATGCGCGCCAAAACTGTTCACGATGTAGTCCGTGCTTCCCGGCAGCACCGTCGCCTCGGCCGAAAGTGCCGCCGGCCCGACGGCCTTCGCCAACTCCCCGTACGAGATACGACGGTCCGCGTCGCCGCTCACGAACACCGCTCCATCCGCGATGGCCAGTTCGTCGGTGGACACGTCCAGCCGGTCGGCGGCGGCCTCCAGCGTCTTTGACCTCAGGTTTTCCGCCGCCCTCAGCACGGCCGTCCCGGTGGAGAACGTCGCCGTCGATCCTGCGGTGATTGGCGCGTTGGGCGTGTCCTCCGTGTCCGCGAAGTGCGGCAGCACGTCGTCGTACCCCACCGACATCGCTTCCGCCGCAATCTGGCACAGCACCGTCACGGCTCCCTCGCCCACGTCCATCACACCGCTCATCAGCCGTACCTTGCCGTCCGTGTCAATCGACAGCGTAGCCGCCGACTCGTCGCCCACTCCACCGCGATAGATCATCATGCTCATCCCGCGCCCTCGCCGAATGAACGGGTCGGCGGGATCGGAGTGGTCGAAGGCCGCGTCCCAGCCGAACTCGGCGGCTCCGCGCCGCAGGCACTCCTCCAGCCCGTTGCTCGAAAACGGAATGCCTCCCTCCACCGGTTGGCCGTCCACTATCTCGTCGAGCGGCGTGATTCTGGTCCCAGCTTGCCCCTCCGGCGGCACATGGTTGCGCAGCCGGAACTCCAGCGGGTCCATCCCGATGGCCTCCGCCGCCCGGTCCATCAACGTCTCCAGCGCGAAATGACCCTGCGGCGCTCCCAATGCGCGATAACTCCCCGACACCGGCTTGTTGGTCGCAACCGGACGGGCGTCGAACCGCACGTTGGGACACCGGTACAGGTAGAGCATCCCCTGCCCGGTTCGGCGCGCTACGCGAGGCGCCGTCGCCTGGTACGCTCCCGAATCAAGGATCGCGTCCCCGTGGATGGCGGTTATGTCTCCCTCCCTGGTGACGCCGATGCGCAGCTTGATCTGCCCGCCGTGCCTGGTTCGCCCCGCGACGAATTCCTCCTCCCGCGAATATTCGATGCGCACCGGCCGGCCCGCTCGACGCGACAGCATCGCCGCCAGCACGGCGATGCGACTCTCGTCCTTGTTGCCGTACCCGCCGCCCATGTTCGGCCCAATCACCCGCACCTGCCCGACGTCAAGCCCCAGCACGTCCGCCAGCGCCATCCGGTCCACGTGGACTCCCCGCGTCGATTTCCACACCGTCAGCCGGTCGCCGTCCCAGGCCGCCAGCGCCGCCCTCGGTTCCAGCGGCGTCGCCGAGTGCGTCGGCAGATGGTAGGTTTCCTCCAGGATGATGTCGGCGGCGGCGAATCCCGCCTCCACGTCCCCGCGCTGCAGCGCCAGCGGCTCGGGGATTGCCAGGTTCCCCTGCGGGTGAATCTGCGGCGCGTCCGGCTCCAGCGCTGCCACCGGGTCCGTTACGAAGGGCAGCGGCTCATATTCCACGCGCACCAACGCGGCCGCCCGCCGCGCGGTGTCCGGGTCGTCCGCGGCCACGGCTGCAACCTCGTCCCCGGCGAATCGCACCCGCGTATCGAGCACGGGCATATCCGGTGCGAGCCACGTCGTCGGCGAGTCATCCGGCGTAACCGCGGCCCGCACGTCCTGCAATGCCATCGCGTCCGAAACATCCACGCCCAGCACGTTCGCGTGGGGATGCGGACTCCGCACAATCACTCCATGCAGCATCCCCGGCAGCGAAATATCGGCCGAATAAACGGCCGCGCCGGAAAGCTTGTCCGGCAACTCCCGCCGCGGCGCACTTCTCCCCACGGTGTTGTACGGTGTCGTCGCGGTCGTGCTCATGGCCGCGATGGTAACCACCGCCACTGCCGCCGTCAACGACCGTTGTCGATAGACTCGCGTCCACCCGCGGCAGCATGCGATGGAGAGGACACGCCCGGGAATCGGCAGGTCAGATTGTCAGGCAGATTGGCCCTGGAATTGGGAAGGAATGGACTCTGTGGCCGGGTTTCTCAATTCCTCAATAATCAACTGGCAAATCCTCGTGCCAGGCTTCAACCGACACAAAAACGGTCCCAGGTTCGCAATTTCCAGGCGGATTGCTCCTTCAAAGTCCGCGTGGATGGTCGGTGCAGTTTGGTGTACGGATATTCCGAATCTTGCAATGGAACTTTTGCCTTCAACTCGTGCCGCCAGGTGCAAGGGGAATCTCACGCTTTCTATGGTCCAACCCAGCACGAAATCACCAGGTTCTAACTCCAGATATCCGTCATGCGCGATCTCTTGTACCCTCCCGTGTTGCGCAGCTATTTGCTCTGCTTGCGACTCGCCAATGGTCACGAATATCCCCGAACCGGGGCTTGACTTGGTAAAGGTCGTGAATTGGCTGCCGAGCCGGAGGTCAACGGCGGAAGTGTCGAACATCCCATCAACGGGTGGAGGTCTGATCTCCAATACACCCTCATCCAGGGCAGCCACGATGTTCTGTTTGCTGTAGATCATCACCACCACCCGTGAATCACGCTGGTCCCTTGGTCGGCCGTCGGCACGCGCAGCACTTTGGTGGATTCCATGGTCTCGTCGGGAATGTGGATTTCCCAATCGCCGTTGTCGAAATCACCGACTATCATGGCTTTGAGCCATTTCTTGTCGATGTTGACGGAATGCCTGGGCATCCAACCGTGAAAATCCTTCCCGCCCAATGAAAACGTCACCTCCATTTCGGTCGGGAATAATTTACTGATTTCCGCCTGTCGCAAAACAATTCTAATCTTTTCGCTTTCTGCCCGATTGATGGGGAGCTCATAACGCACGCGATTTACTGGCATAGCACTTTTCCTGCAAAAATAGTTGCGCGAGATGCTAGTGCTGATAGCACTCCCCTGTCAATAACCGCCTGTCATCGAAACTGTTCAGACTCGGAGCG
>JAJDXU010000129.1 GCA_022823105.1 Dehalococcoidia bacterium | reverse complement strand
CGAGGCCGGTGGAGAGGCCCCAGGCCCCTTCCTCCATTGCCTCCCGGACGACTGCCTGCATATCGGCAATCTCGGCGGAGGTGGCGGGCCGCTGATCCCAGCCGACGCTCCAGATACGGACGGGCGAGTTTCCGAGGATGTAGGCCATATTGATGGCAACGGCGTTGTCGTATTTGCCCAGCAAGTCGGCGACGGTGAGCCAGTCTGCGGGCATGGGCGGATATCCGTTCAGGCCGGCGTCGAGCCAGATGTAGCGGTGCAGTTCCTCCTGGGTTTTGAAGGGCGCGTGGGAAATGCCGTCGATGCCCACGAGTTCGGTGGTGACGCCCTGGCGGACCTTGGGATCGTGGTGCGGCTCGCCGAGGATGGTGAGGCCGGCGTGGGAATGGAGGTCGATGAAGCCCGGGCAGACGACGTGCCCGGTGGCATCGATGACGCGTCCGGCGTCGCGGCGGAGGTCGGTGTCGTCGCCGCGATGAATGGAGATGGTGTCTCCGGTGATGGCGACGGCGGCGCGGAACCCGGGGCTGCCTGAACCGTCGATCACGTCGCCGTTGCTGATGAGCAAATCGATCATGGATTGGATGATAGCACAGGGGAGCCGTGAATCCGGGCTCCGGGGAGGCCGGTTGCGTCACCAAACTTGCCCCCGTACACTGCCGGGAATCCACAGGATAGGAACGGAGGACAGCATGAGTGAGTTGGACGCCCGTTACGAACGCGGGCAGGAGACGCGCCGAATGTTCGGCGGAGGGCAGATTACCGGCGGTTCGTCCCCAGGGGCTTGGGACATCGCGCCGGACCTGGAGCGGATACTTGGGGAGGGATTGTTCGGGTCGATCTGGCCGCGGACGAACCTGACGCCGGTGCAGCGGGAGATGATCACGCTGTCGTGCCTGATCGTGCTGAACCGGGAGGTGCAGTTGCGGCGGCACCTGGGCAACGCGCTGAATATCGGCCTTACTCCGGAGCAGGTGGTGGAATTGATCATCCACGACACGTGGTATGGGGGAGCGCCGGCGGGAATTCAGGCTCTGACCATCTGCAAATCGGTGTTCGAGGAGCGAGGAATCGATTTCACCCCGGCGCGGATTCACGACTCCAACGAGGACCCGGACAGCCTTTTCCAGCGGGGCGATGAATATCGGCGCAACTACATGGGCGGCGGCGGGTCGCGACCCGCGCCTCCGACGCAGGCCGAGGCAGAGTTGGGCCGGATAACCGGCGAATACTACTGGGGCGCGACGTGGACACGGCCGGGCCTGGATCTGCCGAGCCGATGCATATGCACGATGACGTGCCTGGCTGCCCTGGGACGCGAGGGGCCGCTGCGGAGCCACATTCGCGGGGCGCTGAACATCGGGTTCACGCAGGACCAGATCATCGAAGTGTTCGGTCACATGACGCTGTACGCCGGGATACCGTTCGCGCGCGGGGCGATGGACATTGCCAATGAGATTTTTGCAAACGCTTAATCCTCAGCGGATAGTGTGCGGAAAGCCGATGGGGCGGGTTTCAAACCCGCCCCTACTCATGCCGGTAAGGCGCGGCCAGGACGGGTGGAGGATAGTTGCGGGCGGGTATGCGGTTTGGAAGCGACCGGGGCGAATGTCATTCGCCCATGGGCAGGTGGCAGTGGCCGGTGCGGTGATCAGGCGACGTAGCCGACCTCAGCGCAGCCGGGGAGCCAATAGCGGTTGTCCTGGAGCAGCAGTTCCTCGCTGTGGGGCGGGCCGCTCATGCCGGTCAGATAACGGTAAGGGGCGGGCGCGCCAGGCAGGTCAAGGCTGTCGATGATGGGGTCGATGATGCTCCAAGCCAACTCGATCTCGTCGTTCCGGGTGAACAGGGCGGCGTCGCCCTCCATGACGTCGAGGAGCAGGCGCTCGTAGGCGTCAGGGATGTCTATACCGGCGAAGCCCTCCTCGTAGTGGAATTCGAGAGAGACGCCCTTCATGTCCAGCTCAGCGTCGGGCACTTTGGACTGAAATTCGAGGCGCATGCCCTCGTTGGGCTGGACGCAGATGGACAGGGTGTTGCCGGGAATGGCGACGTGATCGGGAACGGGAAACAGCATGTGGGGCGGTGAATGGAACTGGATGACCATCTCGGTACTTTTGCGGGCGAGGCCCTTTCCGGAGCGGAGGTAGAACGGCACGCCCTGCCAGCGCCAGTTATCGATGAAAAGGCGGAGGGCGGCGTACGTCGGGGTCTGGGAACCGGGAGCGACGCCGGGTTCGATGTGGTAACCGTCGTACTGGCCGATAACCAGGTTGCGGTGCAGGTCATGCAGGGACATTCGGCGCACGGAGTTGAGGACCTTGACTTTCTCGTTGCGAAGGGCGTCGGCCTCAAAGGCGTAAGGGGGATCCATGGCGACGAAGGCGAGCAGTTGGAGGAGGTGGTTCTGAAACATGTCGCGCAGGACGCCGGCGCGGTCGTAATACTCACCGCGCTCGCCCACGAGGATGTCCTCGGTGACGGTGATCTGGACCTGGTCGATGTAGTTGCGGTTCCAGACGGGTTCGAATATGGCGTTGGCGAAGCGGAACACCAGGAGGTTCTGGACAGTCTCCTTGCCGAGGTAGTGGTCGATGCGGTAGACCTGATCCTCCCGGAACACGCCGTGGATGTGAGCGTTGAGTTGGCGAGCGGTGTTCAGGTCGGAGCCGAAGGGTTTTTCTACGACCACGCGCCGCCATCCGTCGCGCTCGTCGGTGAGGCCAGCGGCGGACAGCGCGGTGATGGCCGGCTCGTACAGGCCGGGCGCGAGGGCCAGGTAGAGCAGGCAGTTGAGCGGGCCGTCCCCTTGAGTGGGGAGGTGGCCGATGTGGGAGCCGGCCCCGGACAGCGCGTCCGGATCGGTCACGTCAGCGGTGACGTAGGTCAATTTCTGGGCGAACTCGTCCCATTCGGCGGCAGGCGGTTGGCCGCAGCCCTCGCGCAGCTGGTTGCGAAACTGTTCGTCGGTCATCTCGTTCCTGGCTACGCCGACGATGTGCACGTGGTGAGGCAGCCGCCCCTTGTGATGCAGGCTGTACAGGGCGGGGCCCAACTTTTGCTGCGTCAGGTTGCCGCTGGCGCCGAGGATCAGGAGCGCGGTCGCATTGTCGCCGTCGTTGGACAGCAGATTCGCCCCGACGGTGGTCATGGCGAATTGGCCTCGCGGACGGCGTGACCGCCGAACTGGTTGCGCAGGGCCGCCAGCAGTCTTGCGCCGAAGGGTTCTTCCTGACGGGAACGGAAACGTTGGTAGAGGGCAGCGGTGATGGTGGGCGTGGGGACAGCGAGATCGACAGATTCGTTGACGGTCCAGCGGCCCTCACCGGAGTCGTCGACATAGGCGGAGAGGCTTTCCAGGCCGGGGTCCTCTTCCAGCGCCAGCACCGCCAGATCGAGGAGCCAGGAGCGGACGACGCTGCCGTGCTGCCAGGTTTTGGCGATGGCGGTGAGGTCGAGATCAAAATCGGCCTGCCTGGCTTGCAGGAGTTCGAAGCCCTCGGCGTAGGCTTGCATGAGGGCGTACTCGACGCCGTTGTGGACCATCTTGGTGAAGTGCCCGGCTCCGGTGGGCCCCACGTGGCTGTACCCCTTATCTTCGCCGGGGGCAAGAGTTTGGAAGATGGGCTCCAGCCGGTGGTAGGCGTCCCGATCGCCGCCGACCATGAGGGAATATCCGTGGACGAGACCCCAGACGCCGCCGCTGGTGCCGGCGTCGAGAAGGTGTATACCGAGGGCGGACAGGTTTTCGCCGCGACGGAGGGTGTCCTTGTAGTTGGCGTTGCCGCCGTCGATCACCGCGTCGCCGGCATCCAGCAGGCCGCCGAGTTCGTCGATTACGGAATCGGTGACGGCCCCGGCGGGGAGCATCACCCACACCGCGCGAGGCGCAGACAAACGGGACACCAGGTCGGCGGCGGATTGGGCTGCAATCGCCCCGCCCGAAGCGCTGGATGCGACGACCTCGGCATTCTGGTCATAGACGATGACGGTATGCCCGCCGCTCAGCAACCGCTGGGTCATGTTGGCGCCCATGCGGCCCAGGCCGATCATTCCCAGTTCCAAGATATCCCTCCTGTGCTACAGGGTTTGGGTCAGGCGCCGGATTGCACCGGCGGGGTCTCCCTCGAGTCTGATGGAAACGGTGCGGCGGCCGAGTTCCCGCAGCGCCTGCAAATCCCCGGACGCTTGGGCGTCGGCGAGGACGCCAAAGCTGAAAGGCCAATCAGGAATTGGCACGTCTTCAGCATGCTCGTGGGTGAGTTGGAGAAAGACTCCGGAGTTGGGTCCGCCCTTGTGCAACTGTCCGGTGGAGTGGAGAAAACGAGGCCCGTAACCGGCGGTGGTGGCGATGCCGTGTTGTCTCATTACGCGGCGGCGCAGATCGTGGATCGCGTCGCGAATGCCGCCGGAGTCATGGAGGTAGGCCATCACCGCGAGATAGTCGCCGGGGGCGGACCGGTCCAGGAGGCCGGCCAAGGTCGATGGGTCGTCGGTGTGCAGCTTGGGCAGTTGACCCTCGCCTTGGTAGCGATCGAGGACGCTGATGGTTCGGTCCTTGGCGCCCTGCACGTCAGGCTGGTCGAAGGGATGTATGCCAAGGATGTGGCCGGCGATGGCAGTGGCATACTCCCAGCGGTAAAACTCCGCGCCCAAATCGTACGCATCGGACATCTCGAGCCTGACAACGGGGTGTCCGGCGGTCTTGAGGTCTTCCATCATGCGGTCAGCGGCGACGGCAACGTCGGAATCGTCGTCGGCCAGGCGCAGCTGAACGAAAATGCGGTCGGAACCGTAATGTTTGGGGCTTTCCAATGGCTCGGCCGCGACCGGGATAATCCCGGTGCCGCTCTTGCCGGTGCTTTCGGCGAGCAGTTGTTCGACCCAGAGGCCGAATCCGGAGATGCGGGGGGACGCGATCAAGGTCAATTTGTCACGCCCCTGTTTCGCCAGTGTGCCAATGACGGTCCCGAGCCATGCACCCGGGTTGTCGGCAACGGGACCGTCGGCCATGCACGCCGACTGCATCCGTTCGGCCGGGTCCAACAGCCGCGGCAGGTCGATACCCATCAGGGCGGCCGGAACCAGGCCAAAATACGACAGGACGGAATAGCGGCCGCCGATGTCGGGGTCGTTGACGAACGCGCGCCGGAATCCCGAGTCGCGGGCCAAGGTTTCCAAAGGAGTCCCCGGGTCCGTCACAGCGACGAAGGAGTCGCCGGCGGATCCGACCCCGACCCCGGCCTCGACGAGGTGGCGGAAATGGGCGTAGAACGCCAGTGGTTCGGTGGTGGTGCCGGACTTGGATGACACCGCGAACAGGGTGTGGGCGGGATCGATGGCTGCGGTGGTGGCTGCCACCCACGCCGGGACGGTGCTGTCCAACGTGAACATTTCGGCGCGGAGATTCTGGGCTCCCGAGCCAATCACCTGGCGGATGACCTCGGGGCCCAGGCTGCTGCCCCCCATGCCCAGAAGGACAACTTGGCGGAAACCGTCGCGGTAAGCGGTATCGGCGAACCGGAGCAGGTCGTCGATTTCGGGACGAATGTCGCCCGGCAAGGTCAGCCATGCGAGGCGGTTGGATATCTCCGCCGGGTCATCGCTCCACAAGGTATGGTCGTGCGCGTGGAGCCGGGCGGGAACATTTTCGGCGTCCAGTCTTGACGCCATTAGGGACACTGA
>JAJDXU010000404.1 GCA_022823105.1 Dehalococcoidia bacterium | reverse complement strand
CGAGGCCGTCTCCGACGAATGGGACCCATCCGAACCTCCGGAACCCGCCGACGTCATCAGGCGCATCGCCAATGCCGGCTTCCTCCTCCCCACCTACGCCGACCTGGGCCGCTACCTCAAGGACATCCGGTTGCGGGGTGACGTCCCCGAGTACGAGGCCATCGTATTCAGCCTGCTGCCCTGGGCCAGCCACGACCGCTACCGCGACTTTTTCCGCTGGGACCTACCCGCGCCTGCGCGTTAGCCATGCCCTCAACCCGGCTTGCACCGGTAACCCAAAGGCCCTGCTTCAAGGCCCTGCTTCACCGAATGGCCAACTATCAGGCCCGCCGCCGCAATGGTATGATCGAATCCAGGGTATGATCGGCTCCGCACGATGTCCCGCCAGCTCAGCCCGTCGAGGTTCAGCATGACCACCACACGCCCCGTCGACCTGCAGGATGCCTCGGCCACTCCCTTCCGTCTTCCCGACATCCCGCAGCGCCACCCCGACGACATGACCTCCGTAGAGCACCTGCATGAACCCGGCCAGATGCACCACCTGTCTCAATACCTGGGCAACCCCGACACGACCCTGGTCACCGGCGAACGCTACATCGTGCCGGGCCCTGCTTTCGTCGCCGGTGAAAGCCGCTACCCGGACCTGCTGGTGGCCTTTGACGTCAACCCTGCCGCGTACAAAGCCCGCAACGGCTACATCGTTTCCCAACAGGGCAAGCCGCCGGACTTTATCCTGGAGGTCGCGTCGAGACGCACCGCCGCCGATGATCTGGGCGTCAAGATGGATTACTACGAACGTCTGGGGGTGGGCGAGTATTGGTTGTTTGACGGCGCAGGAGAATTTTACGGATTCACGCTGAGGGGGTACCGTCTGGAGGAGGATCGCTACCACGCCGTGACGATGCGCGAAATCAGCCCCGGGGTGGCGCAGGGATACAGCGCGGCGCTGAACTTGAACCTGAGGGCGGCGGATGGCTCCCTGGGGTGGCATGATCCGGCCACCGGAGAGCACATCCCGACCCTGCAATCACAAACGGCGCGGGCCGAGGCGGAGCATGCCGCGCGCGTCCGGGAGGCCGACCGGGCCGAGGCGGAGCATGCCGCCCGCATCCGGGAGGCCGACCGGGCCGAAACTGCCGAGGCGCGGGTGCAGGAACTGGAAGCGGAGATTCGCCGGCTCCGTGAGAGCCGGTAGCGTACGACCTGCGGCCCCGCGGCGCGCCTGGTCAGGAGAACCGCGTTAACTCGGCCGATGGCGGACGTGGGCCGGGAGGATACGCAGGATCCTCCGACCTGGAAGAGCCGCGCCGGGCTACCGTGGGCGCCGGACTACCGCGGGCGCCGGACTACCGCGGGATTACGATGGTTCCTCGGGATCGGCGGGGCGGACCATGATCTGCTGCGCCACGTTGTAGCCGATGGATATGCTGTCCACCTCGGTCTCCACCTGCATGACGCCCAGGTAGGGCATGGCCTCCAGGAGGGTCATACGGCGTCCCGGCACCAGGCGGGCGCCGTCGAGGAATTGCAGGAGTTGGGCATCCTCCTCGGGCACGCGATCGACCACGTAGGACGCGCCGCTGGTCGCGTTGTCCAGGGTTACGGCTCCCGGCGTGGCTCCCGGCGAACCGTTGCCGGGTATCGGCCATCCGAAAGGAGAGTGGGTGGGATGGCCCAACCGCTCCATCAGCTTGGCCTCGAGGGCGGGAGACATCCCGTGCTCCAACTGGTGGGCTTCGATGTGGGCTTCGTGGAGTTCCATGCCGAGGAGCCGCACCACCAGCCATTCTGCGAGGCGGTGCCGGCGGGCGATGCTTTCGCCCTCCATGGTGCCGCGGTCGGTCAGGCGGATCCGCTTGTCGCTGCCGATTTCGACCAGGCCCTGCTTTTCCATGCGGCGCAGCATGCCGGCTACGGAGGGCACTGAGGTGCCGAGGCCTTCGGTGGGCGGCAGTTGGCGGAGAGCTTCGGTCAGCCGGGTCAGAGTGGGGATCTCCGAGTCCTCCCACATCTTGTAGAGGGACAGGAGGTAGTTTTCGGTTACGGGCGACAAGCGATCGGGAGCGTCCGACGCTTGAGTTTGAGCGTTGGCGTTGGCCCTGGATTTGCGAGGACGTGCCACGTTGGCTCCCAGCACAATCGGAGGATTATGCTCGGATTATACCCCAACGAGGGCACGTTTGTCCGCCGGGCAGGCGCCTGCCGCGCCAGGGGCGCCGGGAAGGCCCTACGGGATCAGTGGGTCGTCCCGCTCAACTCTTCGTAGTATGCCGGCGCGTTGAAAAACGATCTGCCACCGATGAAGGGGAGCAGCCGGTGCCCTTCCCGGGGAAAGATCCTCACGCGCGTTCCATTCTCCAGATGGGCCACGTGGGATACCATCACGCGGACACGGGCGCCGGAGGGCAACTCAACGGAGTAGATATTGAACGCTCCGAGGAACTCGCGGCCGACCACCGTGCCGGCGCCGTTCTCGTCGGGCTCTATGTCCAGGCAGTCCGGACGCACCATGATCTGCAACTCCCGGTCGTCCGTCCAGGGCGAGGGCCAGAACGAAGGCCAAGAGGTGTACCCGACCTCGCTGGTGAGATGTTCGCCTTCCTGCCAGGCCGGCAGGAAATCGGCGGCGCCGAAGAACTCGGCCGCGAAGCGCGTGTCCGGATTGTGGAACACTTCCTCGGGAGTGCCGAACTGTTCAATTCGCCCCTGGTTCATCACCGCGACCCGGTCGCCGAGCTGCATGGCCTCTTCCTGGTCGTGGGTTACGCAAACGGCGGTGGCCTTTCGCTCCTTCAGAATGGCGCGCACTTCCATACGCAACTGCTCGCGCAGGCTGCGATCGAGACTGGAGAAGGGCTCGTCCATGAGGATCAGGTCCGGCGCAGGGGCGAGGGCTCGCGCCAGGGCGACGCGCTGCTGTTGTCCGCCGGAGAGCTGATGAGGGTAGCGGTTGTCATAGCCCTGCAGGTCCACGAGCTTCAGAGCGTCGGCGATGATTTCTCTGCGGTTGGAGTTCTTCGGCAGGCCGAACGCGACGTTCTGCGCGACGGTCAGGTGGGGGAACAGCGCGCCTTCCTGGAACACCATGCCCACGCGACGCCGCTCGGGATTTTCGTTCACGCCGGGCCCGCACACGGTCCGGCCGCCGATCCGGACGCTGCCGGAGTCAGGCTTTTCGAATCCGGCGATCAGGCGCAGGGTGGTGGTCTTACCGCAGCCGCTGGGTCCCAGCAGGCACAGGATCTCGCCGCGTTCGAGATAGAGGTCGACATCGGCGACCGCCGCGACGCCCTGAAACGACTTGCTGAGCCCCGACAGGGTCAGGGCGTAGCGCCCCGACATCGTGTCGCTGCCGGCCGGTTGGTTTCCTGCTTTAGAAGGTGCGAACAGCATTTAACGCGCGCATGCTGATTAGTTTTGAATGCCCATAGAAAACGATGGTCAGTCTATCTACCCGCATGAGGGTTGTCAACACTTTTGGGAGGCTTAATGCAGCCGGGTCTGCGGAGTAAGGGTCACAACGGCCCGCATGAAAGCCCACCGCAGGGGCGCGCGAAATCGTCGGGATTGACGCTATCACTCCTCCCGAATATGATGCCCGCCAACCGTGATACGCAATTCAATCGCTGTAGTTTCCGGCGAATATCGCAGCGTCGCCCTGCTGAGCCTGTGCGTCGCCCTGAACAGCTTTGGCATGGGGGTCATCGGTCCGGTGCTGCCGCTGTTCGTGGAGCAGGAGTACGGCGTCAGCGCCACCGAGGTCGGGATCGCCATCGGGCTGTTCGGAGCCGGCCGCCTGTTCACCGGGGTGCCGGCCGGCCTGCTGGCGCAGAGATACGGCCGCAAGCCGGTGCTGGCGCTGGGCGCGGGGCTCAACTTCCTGGGCGCGCTCATGGTGTCGGTGTCGTTCAATTTCTGGTGGCTCACCGGGTGGCGGTTCATGTCGGGCCTGGGCTCCAACGCCTTCTCCACCGTCACGACCGTGTACCTGCGGGATGAATCGTCGGCGGCCAACCGGGGGCGGATACTGAGCACGCAGGAACTGAGCATTCTCTCCGCGCAAATCCTGGCTCCGCTACTGGGAGGTTACATAGCGTCGGTTTTCGGGTTGCGCGTCCCGCTGTACACGCAGGCCGTTCTGATGGCGCTTTCGTTGGCGGTGGTGGTGCTGGCGCTGCCGGAATCCCGCTGGCGAGAGCGGCAGGAGGAGGAAAACCGGGCCACGCCGGCACAAACGCCCGCCGAGCGGGAGAATCAGCCGGCCGGAAGGCAGCGCGGCGCGCTTTTGAGCCTGATACTCAGCCCGGCGTTCATCTTCGTGGGGCTGTTCGCCATCATGATCGTGGCGAACCGGCAGGGGGCGCGTTTCAGCGTGATGCCGCTGTTCGGCAAGGCGAAGGGCTTCGGGCCGGAGCACCTGGGCTGGTGGCTGAGCATAACGCACCTGCCGCAGTTCTTCACCACGGCGGTGTCCGGCTACCTGTCGGACCGGTTTGGCCGCAAATCGCCCATCATACCGTCGGTGATCCTGATCTGCGCGGGGATCGCGGCGTTCGTGTGGGCGGATGGCCTGTGGCAACTGCTGCTGTCGGGCGCGCTGCTGGGCATGGGGGAGGGACTGGGGAGCCCGGCGGGGACGGTTATCTTCGCCGACATCGCGCCTCCGGGCATGGAGGGCGTAACCCTGGGCATCTTCCGGAGCACGGCCGGTATCGGCACAGTGGGCGGTGCGATGATATTCGGCGCGATCGCGGACCTGTGGGGATTCCCCTGGGCGCTGTGGGTGGACGCGATCCTTTTCGCGGCGGCCGGGATCGGGGTGATGCTTTTCGTGCGGGAAACGCGGCGGCGGTCGGGGTGACCAAAGCTGCGGCACGAATAAGGGCGAAAGTTATTCGCCGCGCAGTTGCCGGATCTGCTCTTCCAACTCCCGCACCCGCTCCTCAGCCCGGACGCGGGCCTCTCGTTCCGATTCCAGGCTGGCGATAGGTTCGCCCGTCGCAGGGTCGTACCAGGTCAGCTGCCCATCGATCCAGCGGATATTGACGTTCAGCACGGCGCAGTGGCCCTGCAGGCTCCCGTCGGGCAGTTCGTCAATCCGGATGGGCTCGTACCGTCCATCCACCAGCCGGTCGCCGGCCAGGCGGACGCCGTGGGATCGGCCGTCCTCGTCGAATCGCCAGTATTCCGGGATGCCCAGGGCGGCGTAGGCGGTGCGCTTGTCGACGGTATCCCGGTGACCCGTGGATGGGGAGGCCACCTCCAAAACAAAGTCGGGAGGCTTGCCCTGTTCCGAGATTACGTAGCCGTTGCGGGCGCGACAGGTGGCCGGGTCGGCGTTGAGGGCGATCAGCAGGTCGGGATAGGGAACGCCGGTCATATCGGCGAGTTCGGCAGGGGGGACCGGCGTGATGTAGTGTTCGGCGTCGATCACGGTGGTTTCGGGGCTGCCGAGATGTCGGTACAGGAAGTGGGCGTTGCCGGTGAGGCACAGGTGGTGGGCGGCGGTCATCTTTTCGTCTTGGATCTCAGGCGGATCCGGAAAGGGCAGGAAGGGTGGGGATTTGGGGGTTTTGGCGGTGGTCATGCTGAACCTCGCCTGGCTCGGCCGATTGGGTGTGTGAACTATATCCAGTGGACTTGTGTGATTGGATTATACCCGCCGGGGGAGCGCCGACGTATTCCCTCATGTCAGCACGGCTGGTCTAACGCGGCTTCTCGCCGTAGTGCAGCGCCACGCCGCCGAGGCCGAGACGGCGGTAGCCCACGTTGACCAGGCCGGCATTGCGGTACACCTCGGCGAGTCCCTCGGCGGTGAGGAAGTAGTCGACACTGCTGGGCAGGTAGGTGTAGGCGGTGCGGTCGCCGGCGATAATCTGGCCCATGAGCGGCACGAACCGGTGGAAGTACAGGCGACCCAACGCGGCCCGTATTCCCGGCGGCATGGGGGTCAGTTCCAGCGTGGTGACGCGGCCTCCGGGCGAAGTGACACGGGCCATCTCGGCGATTGCCGCCGGCACGTCGGCCATGTTGCGCAGGCTGAATCCCGCCGTCGCGCACACGAACGTGTCGTCGGCGAAGGGCAGTCGGAGGGCGTCGCCCATGGCGAATGTGGTGGGAGCGGCCCTTGCGTCTCGCGTCTCCGGCTTGGCCACCGCGATGGTCAGCATCTCCGACAGGAGGTCGACACCGACCGCGCGGTCGATGCCGGGGCAGCGCGAGAGTGCGAAGGCCAGGTCGCCGGTGCCCGTCGCCACGTCCAGCGCGGCGCCGCGCAGTCCGGCGGAGGTGAACCGGGCCGTCTCGCGCTTCCAGCGGTGATGCAGCCCGCCGGTCATCAGCGAGTTCATCAGATCGTAGCGGGGCGAGATGCGGGCAAACATCTCCGCCACGTAGCGACGCTTGTCGTCGCCGCGCAGGTGGGCCATTGGTCTATGCGGCGCGAGAGCGGTAGTGCAACATTACCACGCCGTCATCGTAGGCCCGGGCTTCGATCAGGTTCAGCATGGTGTGCGGAGCATCGCCGCCGAACAGTGGGATGCCGCGGCCCAGGATGGTCGGCATCACATGGATCAGGTATTCGTCGATCAGGCCGGCGCTACGGAACTGCTCCGCCAGGTTTGCTCCGCCCACCAGCCACACAGTCCCCGAATGCTCGGACGCGATCGAACTCATAAACTCCGCAGGCTGAATCCCCACAAACTCGACGTCATACGGGTTCTCATCGGGAGGATGCCGGGTGAAAACGTACGTGGGCTTGCCTGCGTAAGGCCATACGCCGAACCCCAGAACCTGGTCGTAGGTGCGCCGGCCCATGACAAGCGCGTCCACGCCGGCGTAGAAGGCCTCGTAGCCATAACCGCCGCCGTCCCCTTCCGGCAGCCAGTCCACGCCACCCTCGGCATCGGCGATGTACCCGTCCATGCTGGCGGCGACGTAGTAGATGATCTCGCCCATGCCGTTGCCTGCCGCTGCTCGCGTGTGCCGGGACCGTCTATCCAGTCAATTCAGGGTCGGTCGAGGGGTCGTAGCCTGAAGTTTCGGCAATGAGACGCATCAACTGCTCGATGGCGGCGGGGATTTCCTGATGAATCCTGCTGCGATGTAACGGCGGGAGGTCGTCGGCGTAGATGGCGCTGCCGGCGAACTCGGTAAGGTAACGGTATTCCTCGCCTGGGACCGGGAAATCAGCGGGGAGGTTCAGTCGCTCCCGCACCAGGGCGATCAGCCCGGCCAAGTCGTGGCCGCGCCAACCAACCGGGTAGTCGTGCCCATTGGCGCCCAGCAGCGCCTTATAGGCGTGTTCAAGAGCCTGTTGCGCGATGTGGCCCAACACTTTTTCGCCGATGCGTTCCACGTCAACGCCGTTTGCAATGGCGTCGCCGTTTTCCGTGGCGTCCCGCACCCTGGTCCTGACGTTGTTCCAGTCGACGGACTCCTGGCCGTGATCGCTGGAATATCCGATTTCCGCAGGGGGCATGATGGGCACTCCGTCCCTGGCGACGTGGTTGGCCAGGTTGTTTATCAACGCACGGTCGTTGAGGAAACGTTCCAGCGTGTAGCAGATCACGTCGGTTTTATCGGCTTCCGGCAGCAACTCCTGGCGTACCTGTTCGGCGATCCCTTTGGCGTATTCCCGGTATTCCGGTTCGGTTTCCGCAGCGGTGATGATGAACAGGTCGATATCGGAGTCGGGCCGGTGGGTTCCTCGGGCGCGGGAGCCGAACAGGATGGTCTGCACGGGGCTAAGGGCATCATGAACCGCTCCGGCGACCTGAGCCGCCCGGGTGTCGTGGCGCGTGATGGATGGGGTGTTGACCATCGGGGTTGCGTCCTGCTCGGGCCGGCTCGTAAGCCGGTAACACGATTATACGACACACGGCGCCCCGACCTCACTACCGCTGCCGGTCGTGGTATTGCATGTCGTCGGGGAGGCTGTCGGAGATGCCGAGCGACACCAGCGCGCGCTGCACCACGAACCGCACCACGCCGTCGATGTCCAGCGGCTTCAGGTAGAAGGGCGGCTCCGGCGGCAGGATGGTCGCCCCCATGCGGGATAGGGTCAGCATGTTTTCCAGGTGGGTCGCGTGCAGGGGCGTTTCTCGGGGGATGAGCGTGAGGGGGCGACGTTCCTTGAGGGTGACATCGGCGGCTCGGAGCAGCAGGTTGGGCGTGAGCCCGTGGGCCAGCGACGCCACCGAGTTCATGCTGGCCGGCGCGATCACCATGCCGGCCGTCGGGAAGGTTCCGCTGGCGATGGGGGCGAACAGGTCGCTGATGGCATACTGCTGGAAGTGCGGATGCTCGACCCAGCGGGCGACGGCGTCGTTGTAGGACTCGTCCAACTCCTCCTGCCACACCATCCGCGCGGCGTTGGACGCCACGGCCGCCACCGGCGTCTCCCGCTCCAGCAGGGCGTCGACCAGTTCGCGGGCGATGACGGCTCCGCTGGCGCCGGTGATGCCGACCACCACCGGATGCTGGCGTCGAACTGTAATGCCGCCGGCCACTACTACCACCAGAATACGGGAACAAGGAACAAGAAGTCGAAGCGGAGCGTTACCGCCAGGATCGTGAAGCCCAACAGCTGCGTCGATATGTATTTGTTGAATGCAAACGCTTTGCCTACTTTCGCCGGCTCTCCGGATTTCACCAAGTTGTTCTCATACACCAGCAGGATTACGGCGATAGCCCAGCCTATGAAGTAAAAGACATTCAGGCGCAGCCAGAAGCCCACCACCAGCAGGGCCGCCGCTGCCAGGGTGTGCAGTACGCGCGTGGTGCGGATGGCGTTGGGAACGCCAAACCGGGAAGCGATGGAGTTGATGTTGTTCTCCCGGTCGAAGTCATAGTCCAAAGTGCCGTAGATCGTCTCGAAACCGCCGGCCCACATCATCACCGCGAAGGTGATCAGCACCGGCTGCCAGTCCCACTGCCCTGTCACGCCGATCCACGCGCCCGTGGGGGCGATGGACAGCGCGAAGCCCAGCATCAGGCTGCACAGCCAGGTGTAGTACTTGGCAAAGGAGTATGCTACGACGTAGATCGCCGCCACCGGCGACAGCATCAGCGCCAGCGGGTTGAGCTGCCATGCGGCGACGAAGAATATGGCCGCGCCGCCTGCGGCCATCCCGCCCACCTCCAGCGGTTTCAGGATGCCGGCGGGGATGTGCCGGCCGGCCGTGCGGGGGTTGCGTGCGTCCTCTTTGGCGTTGATGATGCGGTTGGCCGACATCCCCAGTGTCCGCACGCCCAGGAACGCCAGGGTGATCCAGATGAACGCGTGCCAACCGGGCCAACCGGTCCCCTGGAAATGGTAGGACGCCAGCACCATCCCGATGTACCCGAATGGCATCGCAAACAGCGATTCCGAGATGTTGATGGCGTTCAGGTACTGCGGGACTTTGACCGCAATCGCGCGGATGGGGCCGGGATGCGCTGGCGCGTTCTGCATGGCAACCCAATGGTAGCATACCGGCGCCGATGTTCCTTCGAGTGAGGCCGGGCGGCGTTCGCCCCGTGCCGGGCACGAGTATAATCCAAACAGATACCCCTACCAAACGAGTCTTGACACCCACGCCCGCCACCGGAGGTCTGACATGACCACCGCCAAAACGCCCAAAACCCACGGTCGCTTCCGCCTGCCCGACCCGCCGGAGCGACAGCCTGACGACATGACCAGCTTCGACCACCTCAGCGAGACGGGAAACGTCCACTATCTGAAGCACCACTTCGGCGACCCCGACACCACGTTGGTAACCGGTGAGCACTACATTGTCCCGGTGCAGACCTCCGACATCGCGGGCGCCAGATATCCGGACCTCCTGATCGCCTTCGGCGTGGACCCGGCGGCGTACCGCGGCAGCAACGCTTACGTGATATCCGAGCAGGGCAAGCCGCCCGACTTCGTATTGGAAATCGCTTCTCGCGCCACCGGGCGCGAGGACACCACTGCCAAGCGCGATGCCTACGCCGCCCTCGGCATCCCCGAATACTGGCGGTTTGATGAGACAGGCGCATACCACGGCGCGCGGCTGGCCGGCGACAGGCTGGTGGACGGCGCGTACGTCCCGATAGAACTGGAGGAACTGTCTGACGGGAGTGTCCAAGGGTACAGCGTGGTCCTGGACCTGAACATCCGGTGGGAGAACGGCAAATTGGGATGGTATGACCCTGCCACTGGGCGACCCATCGTGACCCTGGATGACGAACGCGAGGCACGCATCCGGCAGCAAACTCGCGCCGACGCCGCGGAAGGCCGCGCGTACGCCGCGGAAGGCCGCGCCGACCGGGAGCGCCACCGAGCCGACGCTGCCGAGGCCGCCCTAAACGCGGCGCTGGAGCGCATCCGGCAGTTGGAGCAGCAGCAGGGGGAAAGCTGAGCCCTAACGCAGGTTGGCCGGCGGTATGATGTCGCTCAGGCCCAGTTCAGCCCACCGCCGCGAAACCTGATCTCGGATCTCGGGGCTCATTTCGATGTCGGGGGGCCACTCGCGGTGGTAGCCTTCCTGCGGGCCCTTGCGGGTCGCGTCGATGCCCACCTTGCTGCCGAACCTCGGCGTGGGTGACGCGACGTCCAGGTCGTCGATGGGCCCATCCACCAGCACCAGGTCGGTGGCCGGGTTGATGTTGTTGGCGACGCGCCAGGCGACTTCCGACGGGTTCTGCACGTCCACGAAGTCGTCCACCACCACGATCGCCTTGGTGAGGCTGAGCAGGCCCAGGCCCCACAGGCCGTACATCACCTTGCGGGCGTGGCCGGGGTACTCCTTCCGCATGGACACCAGCACCAGGTTGTGGAAGATGCCCTCGGCCGGCATGTTGATGTCTACGACCTCAGGCAGGATCAGCTTGATCAGGGGCAGGAAGACACGCTCGGTGACCTTGCCCATCCAGTAGTCCTCGGTGGGCGGCCGGCCGACGAAGGTGGTGGGGTAGATGGGATTCTGACGCCGCGTGATGGTCTCCACGTGGAACACCGGGTACGGCTCGGCCAGGGAGTAATAGCCGGTGTGGTCGCCGAACGGGCCCTCCGTGCGTTCCTCGCCGGGCGTTACATAACCCTCCAGCACGATTTCCGCGTTGGCCGGCACCATGAGGTCGACGCTGACCGCCGGGGTGAGTTCCACGCCAGCATCGCGGATGAATCCGGCGAGGGTCATCTCGTCCACTTCGGGCGGCAGCGGGGCCGATCCGGTCCAGATCGACGCGGGGTCGCCGCCGAGGGCAACGGCCACTTCGAGCCTGTCGCTGCTGGCCCGGTAGTGTCTTGCGCCAACCTTGTGGGTCTGCCAGTGCATGCCGGTGGTGCGGGAGTCGAACACCTGCATGCGGTAGATGCCGTAGTTCTGCGTGCCCGTCTCAGGGTCCCTGGTGATCACCAGGGGCAGGGTGATGTAAGGGCCGGCATCCTCGGGCCAGCACTTGATGATGGGCAGGCTGTGGAGGTCGACGTCCTCGCCGGTCAGCACGATTTCCTGGCAGGGAGCGTTGCGGACGGTGCGGGGCTGGTAGGCGCCAATGTGGGCCAGTCGTCCCAGGGTTCGCAGCTTGTTCATCAGGCCCTGGGGCGGGCCGCCCAGCGCCATGTCGATCATGGACTCCAGGCGGGCGGCCAGGTCGTCGGCGTCGTCGACCTCCAGCGCCCAGTTCATGCGGCGCTCGGAGCAGAAGAGGTTCATGGCCACGGGCATATCGTGGCCGACGACGTTCTCAAAGAGGAGGGCAGGTCCATCCGACCGCATCAGGCGGTAGGCGATCTCCGTCATCTCCAGCTCGGTGCTGACCGGAGCGGAAATACGGCGCAGGTCCCCCTTGCTCTCCAGGAAAGCCAGGAACTCGCGAAGGTCCTGGTACGGCATGTCAGGCTCGCCGGGCCATTCGGGCCGGCGACAAAAGCGGCCACATCAGCATCGGCCTTGCGCAGGCCGATGCCATGTTCCGGATGTGGTCAGGAGTTGCGCATCTGCGAGAAGCAGTCGCTGCAGTAGACCGGTCGGTCGCCGCGCGGTCGGAAGGGCACGGTTGCGTCCACGCCGCAGTTGCTGCAGACGATGGGGAAAGATTCCCTGGGGCCTCCGTAACCGCCGCCGCCACCACCGCCGCCGAAGTTGTCGCGGGGCTGCCCGCGCCGGGCGTTACGGCAGGGCTGGCACCGCCTGGGGTAGTTGGTGAAGCCGCGGGATTGGTAAAATTCCTGCTCGCCTACAGTGAAAAGGAACTCTGTGCCGCAGTCGCTGCATTCCAGAGTCATGTCTGATAGAGCCACAATTTCCTCCGTTGAGGTCGGTAATCACGATGCACACTGTATGGTCGGATTCGTCGGGCAAAGCGATTCCCAATACCCAAGGAAGGTGGACCGGCGCAATCTGTTGTCAATTCACTATACTGGCAACCACTCTCACAAGCAACGATTTTGGCGTTGGTTTTGCGAGGTTATGGTTCATGGCGAACCCGACCGGCAATCAGCGCAAGGGGCGAATAGCCATTCGCCCCGGCCAGTGGTTTGCGGATATTGGCTGTGTTACGCGGGTTCAGCGACGAACACCGGAATCTTCCGCGTGGTGCGGCCCTGATATTCCGCATAAGGCGGGAACGCCTCCACCGCGATGTCCCAAAGGCGGGCTCGCTCCGCGTCGTCCCGCACCTCTCGGACGCGCATGGTGTGCACATCGGTCTCGTCGCGGATCTCGACGTTGTTGTCGGCCCGCAGGTTGTACACCCAGACCGGGTTGTTCGGCGCGCCGCCCATGGATGCCACCAGTACGTAGTTGTCGCCGTCCTTGACGCGCATGAGCGGCGTCTTGCGGATGGCTCCGCTCTGGTTCCCCCGGTTGGTGACGATGATGACGGGCAGCCCGGTGTCGCGCAAGGTGGTGCCGTCGGCGCCGCCGCTGCCCTCGTAGAGTTCCACCTGTTCCCGGACCCAGTCCCTGGTTGACGGTATGTACTCGGCCATTGTTCGCTCCCTTATCACGGTTGTTTGCGGAACATATCATAACCGCAATGCCGGGTGAGTTGTCCATCCCGCGGGCGCACACACCAAACCCGCTATAATTGCCCCTGCATTTTTCTGGAGGCCCAACATGGACGGTAAGACGGCATTTGCCACTATCCTGGAACGCGAGGGCGTTGACGTCGTTTTCTGCTTTCCCAACAATATCCTCATCGACGCCTGCGCCGCCGCCGGCATCCGCCCCATCATCTCCCGGATGGAGCGCACCGCGGTCAACATGGCCGACGCGTACAGCCGCGTCAACAACGGCAACAAGAACGGCGTGGTACTGGTGCAGGGCGGGCCGGGCATCGAGAACGCGTTTTCCGGAGTGGCCCAGGCCTACGCCGATTCGTCGCCGCTGATGATGGTGCCCAACCATCCGGGGACGCGGCGGCACGGCATGTCGTCGGACTTCAACGCCGCCCGCAACTACGAGGGCGTTACCAAGTGGGCCGACTCCGCCAACCACACCGACCGCATTCCCGAGATGATGCGGCGCGCCTACACACAGTTGCGCACGGGCCGTCCCAATCCGGTGCTGGTGGAGATGCCCAACGACGTGCTGGCGGGTGAAATCTCCGAGGAGCAGTTCCACTACCAGCCCCAGCGCCGGCATCGTTCGGCCGGCGACCCCCGGGACGTTTCCCGCGTCGCCGAGGTGCTGGTGAACGCCCGCCGCCCGGTGATCTACGCCGGCCAGGGCGTGCTGTATGCCGAGGCCACGTCCGAGTTGGTGGAGCTGGCCGAACTGCTCAACGCGCCCACCATGACCACTACGCTGGGCAAGAGCGGCTTTCCGGAGAACCACCCGCTGGCCCTGGGCGCCGGCGGCAACACCGGCACGAAGATGGTCGGCGACTTCCTGGCGAAGAGCGACGTGGTGTTCGGCATCGGCACCAGCTTCCAGAAGACGTTGGCCTCCGCGCCTGTGCCGGCCAGCAAGACCATCATCCAGTCCACCATCGATGAGAAGGACCTGAACGGCGAATACCCGCTGGAAGAAATCATCGTCGGCGACGCCAAGCTGGTGCTGGCACAGCTTATCGAGGAGGTCAAGGACCGCCTGGGTGCGGACGGACGGCGCGGCGATGAGTCTGTGGCCGCCGAGATCCGGCAGGTGCGGCAGGAATGGATCGCCGAGTGGATGCCCCGACTCTCCAGCAACGACGCGCCCATCAGCCCCTACCGGGTGGTGTACGAGCTGAACGCCCGTCTGGACAAGGCCAACAGCATCGTCACCCACGACTCCGGCAACCCCCGCGACCAGATCGTGCCGTTCTACGCCGCCACCACGCCGCGCGGCTACATCGGTTGGGGCAACTCGACCCAGCTTGGCAGCGGGTTGGGCTACGCCATGGGCGCCAAGGTCGCGTTCCCGGAGAAGACCTGCGTCAACCTGATGGGCGACGTGGCCGTGGGCATGGCCGGCACCGACTTCGAGACGGCGGCCCGGGAGCAGTTGGGCATCATCACGGTGATCGTCAACAACGGCGCGATGGGCGGCTACGAGAAGAACATTCCCATCGCCACGGAGCGCTACCGCACCAAGTACGTGACCGGCGAATACGCGGCCATGGCCGCGTCGCTGGGCGCGCACACCGAGTACGTAACCGACCCCAACGAGGTCGGCCCGGCCATCGAGCGGGCCAAGGAGATTTCAGCGACGGGGCAGCCGTGCGTGCTGGAGATCATCACGCGGGAGGAGCCGGTGTTTTCGCAGTATTACCGGTAGGCGTGATTGACGGAAAGCGGCTCGTGGCACTGTTGGACAGCCGGGGCATGTTATGCTATAAGGC
>JAJDXU010000054.1 GCA_022823105.1 Dehalococcoidia bacterium | reverse complement strand
GATGTTCATCCAGATCAACTCCGGCATCGGCTACTCTCCATATCTCGCCAGCGTCCGCGAACTGGTCCCCGCCAACCGCATGGGCGCGTCCGCTTCCATCAAGACGCTGCTGGAAGCCATGGGCGGCGCCAGCATGCTTTGCATCGCCGCCTTGTTGGTCGGCCACTACTCCCGGCCCGACGCCGCCCATTGGCTGTGGGCCGCCCTCGCCATGTCCGCCGGCGTGCTCCTCATTACCTCCGCCACCAGCGCTTTCACCATTTTCGGCCGCATGCGCCGGGCCGGCGGGGCCGTCGCCGCCGCCTTCCAGCGCGCCGCCATGACCTTTCCCGAATCCACCAGCATGGCCCGCCTCCATCCCGACCTCGCATGGTTTGTCGTTTCCCGGGGCGCTATCATGGCCGCCGTGATGATCTTCACCACCTTCGGCCTCTTCTTCCTGCGCGACAAGGTCCAGGTGGACAACCCGGCCCAGGCCCTCGGATTGGCCATCATCGGCATCGGCGGCGCTCTCGTGCTCACCACCTACCCCGCCGGATGGCTGTCCGACCGCGTCGGGCGCAAACCCGTCCTGTGCGTCGGCGTCGTGATCGCCGTGGCCGCCACCATCACCATGATGTGGGTCAGTTCATATTTCATGGCGGTCGTGGTCGCCAGCGTCATCGGCGGCGCGGTCGGCATGATCCTCCCCTGCCACTGGGCCATGGCCAACGATCTCGGCACTTCCGGTCGCGAAGCCCAGCACATGGGCATCGTGAATCTGGGTACACTGGTCGGCGCCGCCGGCGCCAAGGCCATCGGCCCCCTGCCGGACCTGGTCACCGTCTGGTTCGGCCCCGGCTATGGCTACACCGCCCTGCTCGCCGCCAGTTCCCTTTTGTTCATCATCGGGGCCGCCTCGGTCCTCAAGGTCCGCCTCGACCACCCTGCCAAATTGCAGCAACCGGATTTTTAACTCATGCCATTCAACCTCCATAACCCCCCTGCTCGCTCCCGCCTGTGGCCGTGGCTGACGGTATTGGCCGGCCTCGTCCTGGCCGCCGCCGCCCTGGCTGTTTCGACCATCTCCGAAAACCACGCGGCAGCCTCAATCGTGGGCCAATCCCAGCCGGCCGACTGCGCCATCCTCGTCATCGACCAGGACGAGGACTACACTCCCGGCGCTTCGGTCGATCTCGAACTGACCTTTACCGACGCCAACGGCGACCGCGACTGTACCCCCGGAATGCCAACCGACGAAATCACCATTGAACTGCCTGAGGAGTTGAACGTACCCTCAAGCTATGACGAGGACGACATCGTCCTCCGCGCCGGCTCTCGCTACCAGCCCAATTGGATGGACTACTATCAAGGTGACGGCGAACCCCATGAAATCACGCTGCCCGGTTGCAATGATTGGCAATTCTACGGTACTCGTGTCAATTGCGATGAGGTCAACCTGGCCGCCGTCCGCATCACGCTTAACGACCTCCGCCTTCCCGACTACCCGCCGCCCGAAGACGAAACCTACACCGTCTCCGTCCAGTGGGATAGCGGCGAAAAGCTGACCTTCCCCCTCCGCGTGGATCCCACCCTCGTGGTTGACGCCGATGATGATGAGACCATCAACTATGGCGAAACCGTCACCTTTACCGGCATCGGCTTCACCAGGGGTGTCACCGTCAATCTGTTCGCCAACCGGCAGGGCGGGTCCAGTGCTTGCAGTTCCTCCGACGTCAGCGATTGGCGCGACATCGCGTCGGCCACCATCGGATCCGACTACCGTTTTACTTCCGAGGTATTCATCGACACCGGCAAGTTCCGCAGCGCCGGCAGGTACCAGATCTGCGCCCGGGACGGCGCTGGCCGCAGCCTCACCGGCTCCATCAGCGTCACCGTCGCCACCGGACTCATCATCTCCGGCAGCGATGCTGTCAGCCCCGGTGAAGAAGTCAGGCTGCGCATCGTCGGCGGCAACCCGGGCATCCGCACCGTTTACGTCGCCGGGCGCACCGCCCAGTGGCGCACCTCGTCCGATAACCTGTTCGTCACCCTGCCGCCCTCGCAATCCGGAACCGTAACGATACGCGCCGAGTTCAATGATGGCGACAGCGCCACCACCCGCGTCACCATCTCCAACGCCGAACTTACGGTCAGGGTTGTTGGTGATGGCGCGGGCTTGGGCCAAACTTTGCTCGTCTCCGCCCAGCAATTGGCCGGCTCCGAAGTCTGCCGCGCCCGCCTGGACGGTGTTGACGTTGCCCTGCTTGACAATTCCCGCGACCGTTCCGCTTGCGTCCCAATCCGCAGCGGCGGCCGCTTCGATGCCACCATCCTGTTGGCAGACCCCAGCGGGGAAATTTCCCGCGAACTTATCGACAAAGTGATCGACCTCGAACCCGGCGACCATCTGGAACTGGAAATCACCGACGATGAAGGCGTCAAAGCCACCGCCGACGTCCCCATCGCCGTCCCGCGCGTCACGTTTCAGCCCGACCGTGGCGTAATCAACCGGGGCGAATCCCTGCTGATACGCGGCGAAAATTTCCCGCCGGAACGCCCCGACTACTACAGCGTTCCCAACGTTGAAATCCACGTCAACGGCCGCCGCGCCGGCACCGTCTATCCTTCCTCAGACGGTCGCTGGCAGTACGAATACGATAATACCGGCCGGCTCGATCCCGGTCAGCGTATCCGCCTGGAGATCTACATCGACAACTACCGCCTCAGGGAACTCACCGCCGACCTCGACATCAGGGCCGCCTCCGTGGGCATCGCGGTTAACCCCTCGGTCGTTCGTATCAATACCCCGGCCACCGTAACCGTAACCGGCCTGGACCGGTACATTGGCGGCTATGGAGTCCGCATCCGCAACGGCCCCTACTTCACCTTCAACGGCTCCACTACCTTCAATTCCGACGGCAACGGCTCTTTTACCGCCCGCACCACTTTCCCGGATTTCGAACCCTACTCCTTCGGCGGCGGCGAAGCCATCATCTTCCTGGAACTGTACCAGGGATCCAACCTTGTACCCGGGATTTACTCCACCGTAACCATGCTGTCTGGGCATCATCCCACGCCTACCCCCGTGCCAACCCAAACGCCTTTGCCCACTCCAACGCCCACGCCGACTCCGGTCCCCACGGCAACACCCATACCTACCGCCACCCCCGTACCTACTCCCACCCCAACGCCCAGTCCCACGCCCACGCCAACTCAAACCCCAACCCCGACGCCCACTCCGGCTCCCACCGACACCCCCGTACCGCCGCCGACCATCGACCGCGACGCCATCATCAGCGCCGTCATGGCCGCCATCGCCACCCCTACCCCCGACCCCGCCACTGGCGGCTCCGTTGACCGGGGTGGCGGTTTCATCGATGCCGACACCACGCTGCTGTTGATCCTGCTGATCGCCGTAAGCGTCATCGCGTTGGCCGCCATCGCCGCCGCCGTTCTCCTGTTGCTGGCCCGCCGCCGCGCCGACCAACAACAGGCGACGGAAGCCGAGGAGGAAAACACCAATAACACAGCCGCATAAGCCGCCGGATAATTGGAGCAGGCTATCCCCGGCGCGTCCGGTGGGTCTCCCGCACGAAGATCATCAGCCCCAGGCCGGCCGCAGCCAGTACGGCCGCGTCCACCCACAGCGACCACGAAAACCCGGCCGCGTCCGCAATCGCGCCCAGCGCCAGCGCCCCGACGATGGTGCCCACTCCTCCAAACGTCCGCAGCAGCCCGATAGTGACGCCCTCCATCCCGGCCGGCGCGATGTCCGCAAAGAACACCGTGCTCGCCGGGCTCCCCAGCCCTTCTCCCATCCCCAGCAGCGCCCCCGACAGCAACAGTTGCCAAAGGTTCCCGGCCCCGATGAACGCCGCGATCCCCAGGCACATCAGCGCAATCGACGGGATGATCGGCGTTTTGCGTCCAAACCGGTCGGAAAGGTAACCGGACGCCAGCGTCGTGAAAAACTGCGGCACGTGCGTAACGCTGATCCACAATCCCAGGTCCCCCGGCTCAAACCCCTTCGCCCGCCCGAACAGCGGCATCACACTGAACCGCGCCCCCTGCCGGTTCGCCACAATCATCAGCGCGAACAACCCCACGAATATGAACGCCGGGCTCAGCATCAGCCGCCACATCGCCCCCCGTTGATGCTGTCTGGCAAAGGCTCCCTCTCCCCCGGTGGGAGAGGGCAGGGGTGAGGGGGAACTCTCTGTCCGCCGCCGCGTCCTCGCCTCCTCCCTCCACCTCGATTCCGGCAGCGCAACCACGATCACCACCAGCGAAGCCGCCATCAACCCCGCCTGCGCAAACAGCGCCGACCGCAGCCCGAAGATGTCCCCCAGGTATCCTCCCATCACGGGCCCCACAATCTGGCCCGCCAGGATGCTCAACTCCTGCAAACTCAGCAGCCGCCCCCTCGTCTCGGGCGTCGCCTCGTCCCGCAGAAACAGCGTCGCCACCGTCAGGAAGATGCTGCCCCCGAATCCCGACACAAACCGCCATCCCGTCAGCCACGCGTAGCTGAACGACACCGACACCATCGCCGCGCCCAGCAGGTTGATCGCCGCTCCCAGGCCCAGCACGCTTTTGCGTCCGTACCGCTGCGCCAGGTACCCCGCCGGCAGGCTCGTCACCAGCCGGCCCGCTCCGAACAACCCGATGGTGATGCCGATCTCCGCCGCGCTGACCCCGTACTCCTGCTCCAGGAACAGCGGCAGCACCGGCGCGATCGCCCCCAGTCCAAAACTGTTCAGCGCCACCACCACGCACAGCAGCGACACGCCCCGGTAGCGACCTCCCACCGCCTCTCGTATGCCGCCGCGCCTCACCGGTTCGGCTCGCCGGCGCACACCCCGGCATCATATAACTCCGTCTCTCCCGCCGGAAGAGAGTCCGGGTGAGGCGGATCGTCCCCACGATGACACATCCGCGCGCAGACTCCGGCGTCCGCTCTACCCCGCATCCTCGCGACCGTCGCCGCCGTCCGGGACCGCCCTCACAATCTCCCGAATCCTCCGGTCAATCCGGAACCGGGGAATCATGATGTGATGGTCGCACGTCTGGCACCGCAACCCGATGTCGCCGCCCACCCGGTTCACCAGCCAGTGAAACCCGCCGCACGGGTGCGCCTTCTTCAGCCGGACAATATCCCCCGGCCGCAGGTCCCCAACCCTCGGCGGCCCGCTCATATTCCCCCTCCGTCCCCGGTGCGCCACCGGACATCAATCAGAAATCCCCCGCCGCCATCCCCGCGAAAGTCTCGCCCGCGCCCGCGCCTCCAACCGCTATACCCGCTCCTCCAACCCCCATACCCGCGCCCAAAACCGCCATCCCCGCCCTCAAAACCGCCATCCCCACGACCAAAACCGCCATCCCCACGCCCAAAACCGTCATTCCGGCGAAAGCCGGAATCCAGAAAATCCCCGAATCTTGCAAATCCTGATTTTGACAACGCATCCAAGCCCAAGCTCACCCCCATCCCAGTCCCATGCCTGCCAGCGTGTCGTTGATCCCGTCCCGCAACTCGCCCGCAGCCTTCCGCGCTGCCTCAGCGTAATCCAGCCCCGACGACGCGTAGATGATCCCCCGTCCGGAGTTGATGATGGCCATCCGGCCTTTCCGGTCCACACCATTCCGCACGCTCTCCTCCAGGTCCCCGCCCTGCGCTCCAACGCCCGGAATCAGTATCGGCGCCTCCGGACACACCCGACGCACCGCGCCCAACTGCTCCGGAGCCGTCGCGCCAACCACCAGGCCAAGATTGCCCTGCGCCGGCAACTCTGACAAATCCCGCGCCAACCTCATGTAAACCGGCTCCCCGCCGTCCGTCACCAGTTCCTGTATATCGCTCGCCCCCGGGTTCGATCCCCGGCACCACACGAAAATTCCCTTCTCCGGCCGGCCCAGCCACGCCGACACCGTGTCCATCCCGCCCCAAGGATTCACCGTCACCGCGTCAAACCCCCAAACCTCAAACAACGCCGACGCATACGCATCCACCGTGTTCCCAATGTCCCCCCGCTTGGCGTCCGCTATGATCACCCGGTCCGGCGCAACATCCCGAATATGCGCCACCGTCGCCTCCAGCGCCCGCAGACCCGGGATCCCCAACGCCTCGTAAAACGCCATGTTCGGCTTGTACGCACAGACCAGATCCACCGTGGCATCAACAATGGCCCGGTTGAATTCTATCACCGCCCGCTCATCGTCCCAGCCCCGCTCATCATGCCGGCCCAGCCCACCGTGCCGGCCCCGCTCGTGGTGATCCTGTCGAACCACCCGCCCAGGCATCCGCGCCGGATCAACATCCAGACCCACGCACACCAGGCTCTGCGCCGCCTCGCTCGCCGCCAGCAACTTGTCCGAAAAACTAGTCATGCCAAACTCGAACCAAAAAATGACACGGCATCATATCAACCGGAAATCCTGTCCATCCTGTGTATCGATGTAAAGAAAACCCTACCCCAACGGCCGCGCAAAGCTGATCTCGTGCCCATCGGGATCAGTGATATGGTAGTACCGCTCCCGCCACGGCGCATCCGCCGGTTCCCCTTCCGGCGAATATCCCGCCTCCACCATCCGCCGGTGATGCGCGTCCACATCATCAACGTACAGGATGCACCGGCCCCACCAGCGCACCTCCGCATCTTCCGACAGTATCAGGTTGAGATAGCCCCCGCCGACGCTCAACGACGTGAAAGCCGCCTCCGGCCCTCCGTACAATATCGGTACGCCCGCCCCGCCGTGATAAAATGCCACCGACCGCGCCATATCCCGCACCGCCAGCGTTATCGCGCTGATGCTCTGCACCGTCATCTCAAACTCGACTCCCAATCCTGTGCAACCCCAAAATCCTGTCCATCCTGTATATCGATGTAAAACCCCACTTCGGCAACAATTATGACACAACCCGACTGCCTCCCCCGCCTCGAAGCCATCCTCCGCGAAATGGGGTCGGTCATCGTCGCCTGCTCCGGCGGCGTCGACAGCACCCTCCTGGCGGTGGCCGCCCAACGCGCGCTGGGTAGCCGCGCCTTGGCAGTCACCGCCGTCTCTCCGGCCCTCGCTGCCCGCGACCTCGCCGACGCCGAATCCATCGCGACCCAGTTCAACCTCAACCATCGCATCATCAACACCGACGAACTGGACCGCGAGGGTTACGTCGCCAACTCCCCCCAGCGCTGCTACTTCTGCAAGACCGAACTCTACGACCAGCTCGGCGCTCTCGCCACATCCGAAGGCTACGCCTGGATCGCCAACGGCGCCAACACCGACGACCTCGGCGACTACCGCCCCGGCATGACCGCCGCCGCCGAGCACAACATCCGCAGCCCCATGGTCGAAGCCGAAATGGACAAGACCCAGGTCCGCGCCGCCGCCAGATGGCTCGGCGTGCCCCTGTGGGACAAGCCGGCCCAGCCCTGCCTGTCCTCCCGCATCCCCTACGGCACACCCGTAACCGTCGAATCCCTCCGCCGCATCGAGGCCGCCGAGGACATCCTGCGCGATCTCGGACTCCGCGAGGTCCGCGCTCGCCACCACGACAAACTCTGCCGCATCGAGGTCGCCGCCGACCACATGGAACTCGCCTTCGCCCACCGCGATGAGATCACTGCCAGCCTCAAATCCCTCGGCTACCTCTGGGTCTCCCTCGACCTCAACCCCCTCCGCTCCGGCAGCCTCAACGACGTCCTGAAAACCAAATCAGCAACCCATCCGACGTAGGGGCGAGGCATGCCTCGCCGTCGCCTACGCTTGGCCGGAGGGATTATCGTGCATCGCCTCGTCATCGCGAGCGCAGCGTGGCAATCTCCACGCCGTAGCCGGCGCTCCCCTGTGCTCGACTATCCAAATCCTGATGTCATTCCCTCACCTCACCACGTCATTCCGGCGAAAGAACGTCACCCCGTGCTTGATACGGGGCCGGAATCCAGTCGTACCTAATCCTGTAAATCCTGTTCATCGATGTAAAAACAATACCCATGAAGACCGCCTACATCCAGTCCGTCGGCGGAGCCAGCGGCGATATGCTCCTCGGCGCCCTCCTCGACGCCGGCCTCCCGCTCGACTCCATCCATGAGGCCATCTCAGCCCTCAAAATCCCCGGCGTCAACATCACCGCCGACGACGAAATCCGCTGCGAAGTACGCGGCGCCCGCGCCCTGGTGGACGTATCCGCCGCGCCCCGGTACTCGCCCCAGCAGATGCTCGACGCCGTCTCCGGAGCGCACCAACTCTCCAACACAACTCGCCAACGCGCCACCGGCGTCCTCAACGCCCTCTTCGCCGCCGAAGCCCGCGTCCACGGCGACAATCCTGAAGATATCCACCTCCACGAACTCGGCACCGCCGACACCCTCGTGGACGTGGTCGGCGTAATCCACGGCCTCGAACAACTCGGCGTCCAGCGCATCTGCGCCTCCCCACTCGTCCTCGGCGAAGCCACCGGCCCGCGCCGGCCCAACGGCTACAGCAATCCCGCCCCGGCCACCCTCGAAATCATCGCCGCTGCCCAGGCTCCCGTCGCGCCCGAGCGCCCCTTCCACGCCAACGTCGGCGAACTCACCACGCCCACCGGCGCAGCCCTCATCACCACCCTGGCCGACGAATACCGCCAGCCCGCCATGACCCTCCACCGCATCGGAGTGGGCGTCGGCGGCAAAAACCCCCCAGCCTTCCCCAACGTCATCCGCCTCTGGCTCGGCGAAACCGCCCCCATCGCCATCCAAAGGCGTCATTCCGGCGAAAGCCGGAATCCACAACCTCCCCAGCCCGCCCACGCTGACCCCATCGAACCCCTAGCAAACACCAACCAACCACCCCCAACCCTCGAAACCGTCCGCAACGCCGCCCTCGAAGCCTACCGCAACCAAGCCAACCCAGCCCGTCATTCCGGCGAAAGCCGGAATCCACAACCCACCGCTCATGGTGAGCCCGTCGAACCACCAGCGGACGGCAACCCGAACGATGCGGCCACCACCCCCTTCGCCCGCTGGCAGGACAACGTCATTCTCCTCGAAACCAACATCGACAACGCCACCGGCGAGCAGCTCGGCTACGCAATGGACCAACTCTTCGCCGCCGGCGCCCTCGACGTCTGGCACACCCCCATCCACATGAAAAAGAACCGCCCCGGCGTCCTGCTCTCAGCCCTGGGCCCCGCCGAACTCGAAACCCAGCTCGCCGAAACCATCCTCCGCCACACCCCAACCCTCGGCGTCCGCGTCCGACCCGTCGGACGCTACGTAGCCCACCGCGACACCATAACCGTCCAAACCCAATACGGCCCCATCCGCATCAAACGCAAATGGCTATCCGGCCAAATCGTCTCCATCTCCCCCGAACACGACGACCTCGTCGCCGCCGCCCAAACCCACAACCAACCCTGGCAAACCATCGTCAACTCAGTCGACAACAACCCACCTACCGCCTAAATCTCCCCGGACGCCCGCATCTGCGCCACCGCCATGCCCATTGCGCCGTGGAATATCTTCGGCTGTCGGAGAACCCGATCTATAAACGCTTCGCGGTCGTTTACTCGGCGCTGAAATAATTTGACCAGAAACCTGGTTGTTCGAATCTGGCGATGCCATAGCACCCATCTCTGATTCAGACCCAAATCGGTTATGGTAGTCTCGGCCTTTCGTCTGGCGTCGCCGCTCAGGTCGCGGTGCGGGATTATCTCTCCGGTCAACATATCGTAGTCGAAATACCGCTCCGGCCGTTCCTGCTCATCAGCAGCGCTCGGATCAACGTATCCCTGCTCCGGCCATTTATTGTCCTTGCTCTGATTGCATTCGCGGCAACTGAATATCCAGTTGGTCCATTCGTAGGCCAATTCCGGAAACCGGTACAGGGGCCGGAAATGGTCAACGGTAGGCAATAACATGTCCCCAACCACACCGTCCGCCAGCCGTTCACAATACCAGCATATATCGCTGGATCGATTCCCCAGCGCCTCCCGAAATTCCCGCCAAAAGGAATCGGTCGGACGTCCTCCAATATCGTGCCGAAAATAGTCCACCCATCCCTGCGTGAACTGCTGGGCATATCCGTCCACGCCACCCGGCTCCGGGCCCCGGTCAACCCACCGCATCAGCGTTGGTCGCCGTCCTGCGATAGCTCGGATTGCCGGGAACGCAGGAAATCCAGCATCATATCCCCAAGGCGTTCTCGCTCTCGCCCCAACGGGGTGACACTGCTCAAAAAGTCTGCGTTAACCCGACGCCGCAACTCCTCCATCTCCGCCGTTTCCTCGTCCGTCAGCGAGTCCTTCCCCCGCAACTCCCGCAGCCGCTGCGCCCGGTCGATCGTCAGTTGGTCCGTCGGCTCGTCAACCCCCATAAACGTCCGCAAAATCTCGTCCGTAGTCCACCCAATAATGTCCTGCTCGTTAGTGCTGGCCCTCACCACTCCATTCTCATCCCGCTTCAACATATGTACCTGCCCGGCCTTCAACCCGGCCACCACAAACGGTGAGTGCGTAGTCGCAAAAATCTGCAACCCGGGAAAATGCTCCAACAAAGCCGGAATCACCCGCCGCTGCCAGGTAGGATGCAAATGGTTCTCAATCTCATCAATCAGCAGGATGGCTGATCGATTTTCCCACCCATCCTCAAAATAGTAGTGATGCAGCATTTGCAGGGCCAGAAACCTGATCCACAGCAGTGAACTCTGTGTACCTGAGCTGAGATAATTGGCCGAAACGGAATCCCCATCTACAACATCGACGGCCATACCAATACGAACATCGGGGTACTTGATCACCACATCGTGAGCGAAATCACCTCCGCCTGTTACCAGATTACTTGGTTCTGCACCGGTAACGACCTCTGAAGTTATCTGTTTCGCACACCTATAACTGATATCCACAGCTTTATTCAGGTTGAATTCGCCGACCGCCATCCCCTTGCGTCGAATGCGGTCCGCTATACCCTCTTTGTCAGTCGTCTCCACGGCTTCGCTAGCGAGCAATTGCAGTGCTTCTTCGGCCAAGTTTCCGTCGAAGACATCCCGATCGTACCCGTGTCGGAAAATGCCGGCGAGAGTCGCATCAGTGCCGCTCAAATTCGGCGGGTTACTAAAGTGCCCGCTTTCCGACCAAGGCAGGCTCAGCCGCGTCGCGGGAATTTGTACCCAAGGGATTTCAGCCCAGCGATGCGCGCATTCATGCTGGTCTAGACGGTCCATTGGCCAATCTTCGCTGGTGGAGAGGGCATATTGGCATATGTACTGAAACACATCATTACCACCATGGCGACCGCCATCGTGAACAGGCATCCCTAACATCCTTAGCAAACTGCTTTTCCCTGATGCGTTCGGCCCCGCAAACACGTTCACGTGTTTGTCAAACTTGAAACCCAGTCCATCCGGAAAAGGCGGTCTCCCTGCTTGAATGCTCATCCCCGTTATGTGCATCGCCTCAACCTCTTATCCATCCATTCTAACCAAAAATCTCC
>JAJDXU010000293.1 GCA_022823105.1 Dehalococcoidia bacterium | reverse complement strand
CCCCGCAGCCGGATGTCCTTGAGGTAGCGGCCCAGGTCGGCGTAGGTGGGGAGGAGGAAGCCGGCATTGGCGATGCGTCTGATTACGTCGCCGGGTTCCGGGGGTTCAGACGGGTCCCATTCGTCGGAGACAGCCTCGGCGATGCGGCGGAGTTTGAGGATGGCGAGTTCGCGGGCGAAGCGGCGCTTGAGGGCGTCGACCTGGCGGCGGATTTGGGAGAGGGTCATGGGGTTACCTCTGACGGGAGAGAACTTACATCGATGCACAGGATGTACATGATTGTTGATTGGGATGGGGTGTTGGGGATTTTTTGGAAAACCCGCTCATTTCCGTTCATTTCCGGTCATTTGAGTAGGAGGTTGGGGTGGGATGTGGGGGTAAATGGGGGCGTTGAGGGCGATCTTGGGGGTGATATGTACGGTTTTGGCGGGTATTTGGGGGAGCGGTGTTTGAGGGTGAGGTGTTGGGATAGGGGCATTGGGATGGCTCGCGGGATGGGGGTGGAACGGATTTGAGGCGCCAGATATCCATGGTAAAGACCGGTGAAGAGCGTAGGCAATGGGGAAGTGTCACTGACGGTGGGAAAGGGCAGAGAGGGAATTTCGTGGAGAATCCCAAAGCCCCGGCGCCTGAATCAGGGCGATCGCATTTGGGATTTAGACGCCCATCGCTCCGGCTCAAGCCAGAATCCAGAGGCCACCGAATGAAAACAGGGACCGCGAAACTACCGATTTCAGGTACTGGATACCGGCGCGCCGTAGGCGCATCTCCGACTTTCGCCGGTATGACGGTTTCGGTTTTGGTTTGGACTTGCTCACCCCAAGTCTGAACAGTTACGCCGGCGGGTGTAACTGGACGGGTTAGGCAGGGGCGGGTATGATTTACGCTGCAAACGAACCATCGCCAAACTCACTGGAGGTACACTGCTGCAATGAAAGTCGTAAAAATGTCCGCTGTAGAACGAACTGAGGGCACCGCGCCCCTGTTCACCGGGCCGGTGGGCCGGCAGGCGATACTGAATCCTGAGGACAGCAACAACTTCAACTTCGGCATCGTTCACTTCGGCGCCGGCGTGCGCAACAAGTTCCACACCCACAGCGGCGACCAGATCCTGATCGTCACCGAGGGGACGGGGATCGTTGCCACGCGTGACGAGGAAGTGACGGTAACCGAGGGCGACGTTGCGATCATACCGGCCGGTGAGGACCACTGGCACGGCTCGCGGGAGACCGCCATGTCCCACATCACCATCACGGTGAAGGGCAGCGAGACCCAGCAGAATGAAGACTAGTTTCGGTTCCCAACCGGTACGACGCAGGGGCGGGTTTGAAACCCGCCCCTGCGATTTTGTGGGCGTGCCTGTCGGGGCCTAGTGACGATGGCCGTGTCCGCCATGCCCATGGTCTCCGTGGCCGTGGTCGTCGTGGCCGTCGTGGCCGTCGTGGTGGCCGTGGCCATGGTCGTCATGTCCACCGTGGGCGCCGTGCCCTCCGTGGTCATGACCATGTCCGTGGCCGTCGTGATGGTCGGCTTCGGCCGCCGGTTGGGGAAGCCGGATAACCGCTAGGAGCAATGCGGCGACCAGGTAGAGAGCGGCGGTGTAGTAGAAGAGGTAGTCGTAGTTGATGCCGTAGAGCCATCCGGCGATGATGGGGGATGCGGCGCTGAGGATGAACCGGGAGGTTGAGAGCAGGCCCAGTGTGGTGGCCGCGGTGCCCTCACGTACGATGTCCATGGCCGCCGCCGTCAAAATGGGCTGGTCGCTGTACAGGAACAGACCCAGGAGGGCGAGCAGGATAGTCATGACGGCCAGGTCCGAACCGAGGGGAGCCATCAGAAGCGTGACGACCCCGAGGAACAGCATTCCTGGAATGAGCACGATTTTGCGGTTCAGCCGGTCGGACAGGTAACCCATCACTGGGCTGGCGAAGATGCCCACCAGCACGAGCAGGCCGACCAGGGAGCCGCGTATGAACAGGTTTTCGAAGCTGCGGTGCTCGGTGAGGGTGCTGCCCAGGCCCAGTTCGTCCACCAGGTACAGGGGCAGCACGGTGATGAACCCGATGTAGGCCATTCCGCGCAGGCCGGCGACCACGGTTATGCCCCAGACGCGGGGATTGCGGACCAGGAGCTTGGTCTCGGCAATCTGGGTCTGCATGGTGCTGACGGCCCGCTCTTCCACCGCGGCCTGGGCGCGATGCCCGATGTCGCGGAAGGCCCAGAAAACCAGGAACGCCAGGAAGATGGGCACCGCGGCGTAGATGGTGATGATGGCCTGCCAGGCCAGCACCGCGAGCAGAGCTCCGGTCAGGACGGGGCCGATGACGTCGCCGATGTTGCCGCCCACGCCGTGCAGCGACAGCACGGAGCCGCGCCGGTGGGTGAAGTGGGATGACAACGCCGCCATGGCCGGCAGATGCCACACGGACGCGGCGATGGCCACCACCGCCATGCCGATGATCAGCATGGCGTATCCCACCGGGTTGAGAGTTGTGGCCGACGGCGATGAGACCCATGAGGCGCCGGGCACTTGCCAGCCGGCGGACGCCATCAGCAGCCAGCCGACGCCGAACATGGCCATGCACACGGCCATGACCCAGCCCCAGTAGCGTCGCAGAGCGTCGGTGAGCACGCCGCCGGGCAGGGCGACCACGCCGGATGCTATCTCGCGGGTGGTCTGGAGGCTGGTGGCGGCGATGACGCTGCCGCCGAGCAGCAGGTCGCGGACCTCCGGGAGGACCACGATGAAGCTCTGGGCGATGGAGTGGAAAACGCCGTGGCCGCTGGACAGGCCGCCGATTACGAAGGCCGCGCCTCGTCGGAAACCGGTGCGGCCTTCCGTTACGGAAGGAGCGGCATGATGGTGGTGTGCGTGCGCCATAGCGACCTCCTGTGGCCGTGGGTGCCGGTTGCGCGGTTACGGGATGATTACTCGAACGTGCCGGCGGATTCCCGGGGCAGCCGCGAAAGGCTGTCTTGAGAGCCCGGGAACCAGTTGCTGCGGATTTTGGACCAGGTCAATACTGCCACGAATAGCGCTGCCGAAAGCAGGACTACGCTGGCTCCCGATGATACATCAACGAAGTAGCTTATGTAGATACCCAGCACGGAACAGATTACGCCGATTCCCGTGGACAGAAGGAC
>JAJDXU010000426.1 GCA_022823105.1 Dehalococcoidia bacterium | reverse complement strand
ACCCACGACATGGGCGTCGTCGCCAACATGGCACGCCGTGTCGGCGTCATGTACGCCGGCCACCTGGTGGAATACGCCGAACTGCTGCCCATATTTCAGCAGCCGCGCCATCCCTACACCTGGTCCCTGCTCCAGACCCTCCCGCGCCTGGATGCCGCCGGCCGCCGTTTACAGGCCCTGCGCGGCACGCCCCCCGACCTGATCGAAATATCCGAGGAATGCCCGTTCCTGCCCCGTTGTCCCAAAGCGATGACCAGGTGCAGGGTGGAGCCCACGCCATCCCTGTACGAGCAGTCCGCCGGCCACTGGGCCGCCTGCTACAACCCCGTAACCTACCCCTGACCGACCACTTCATCCCATCGTATTCGGCCGGCTCGGTCGCGCGCGGCTCTCACCAATATCCATCCTCACATCCGCATTGGCCGCGACGACCGGCCCAACGGCCCAAAACCTCCACTCGGACGACGGCCCACCGATCAGGGACTGCCCTCCACCTGCACCGTCACGATGTCAACGCCGTGGAACTTCTGGTGGCGTACGACAGATGCGTGATGGCGCAGCAGGCGGAGGGAAACATCATCGACTGTCGGCACGGTTTCCTCCTCGATCAAATACGCAAGCTGGTCCTCGATGTTCTCTTGGCGAATTGTCGCGACAAACTCCAATTCAACCATCGCGCCCTTTGGGCGCGCTACTACCACCAGGCGCGGACTGTCAGCGCTCCCGGATTCGTCCTCCAGGGTCAGCAGGCTGGCAAGGGTTTCTTCCCCGGCCGACCGAAGGCGCAGCGTGGAAGCCTCGTTCCATCGCAGCTTCGATGCCACTTTGCCTAGAAATACGTCAATCGCCTGGAACGAGGTGCGGTCCAGTTTGACTTCGAGACGCGAGCGGCGCATGGCCAGGGCCTCGAACAGGAGGGTCATGCCGATCGCAACGATGGCCCCGATGGTAACGCCATTGCCCAGCAGCGCGCCGAGGTCGTCGCCAAATATATCCCTGGTTACCGGGTGACCGTGCAGGCCCAGGCCCAACGCGCTTGAGAGCGCCACCACCAGCATGCGGCGCGAGTCAAGGCCTTCTCGCAAAATCGTCTGGCATCCGCTGACGAAAAGGATGCCCATGGCCAGCGTCAGGTAAGCGCCCAACACCGGCCCCGGGATCGTCAGCAGCAGGGCCGTGAACTTCGACCAGAAGGCCAGCACCAGGGTGATGATGGCAACGCCGAATCCGACCCTGCGAGCGGCGACGCCGGTCAGGTTGATCAGCGACAGGCTGTACGATGAATTTGCCATTGTGGGCAGGGTGCCGGCCAAGCCCCCCAGCAGCATCCCGATCCCGTTGACGCTGACCATGCCCTGTATCTGTCGAAAGTCAATCGCCAGCGGCCGCCGACGGGACCCCTGCTGAATCACCACGCCGTCGCTGATCGTCTTGATCCCCAGCACCAGCGTCAGGATCGCGAACGAGGGCAGCAGCGCCCAAAACTCCGGGCTAGGCGTGAGGTCCAGGCTCAGGTCCGGAGCCTCAGGAATGCCAAACCACGGAGCGCTGATGATGCGTTCAGCATCCAGCGCTCCGTATACGCCGGCCACGGCGCAGCCGGCCAGGATGCTGATGAACGGCGCAACCAGCCGCCAATGCCCCCGGGCGCGCAGCGTCGTAATCACCGAAACCAGCAGGGTGACTCCGGTGATCACCGGCCCCGCTATCGGCGGAGTTCCCGCCGGCACATCCTGGACGCTGTTGAACGCGATGGGCAGCACGCTCACGGCGATCAGCATCGTAACCACCCCGGAGACAACCGGCGTGATGATCCTCCGCACCGTCGGCAGCCACCAGGCCAGCGCTACCTGGATCAGGCTGCACACGACCATCAGGCTCGCGAACGTCGAAAGACCGGCGATGGAGACCGTCGTCACCATGATCGCGATGAACATCGCGGCGGGCCACGCCAGCACTATGTGCCCGGCGCCGAAACGCCACACTTGAGATGCGTGCAGGGCCGTGATCGCCGCGCAGATCAGCATCGCCGCGAAGACGCCCCAGGTCAGGTGACTGTCATCGAGCCCGGCGGAGCGAATCGCGATGGAAACATTTAGCACCGTCGGGGCCAGCACCAGCGCCGCTCCTTGAAACCCGACCACCAATGCCATCCAAGGCGAACAGGATTCCTCCGGCTCGAACCTGATGGCCTGTTCTGCGTTACTTACAGCCAATTGCGAACCTCCCGACGCGCTCGTCACTCACATGGAATGAACAGCAGACGTCCGGTCGGCGCCGCTAACGCGAGCCTTTCGATGCCCAAGAAAGGAAGGAGGCGCGACCGGAAATCTGCCGTCGTGTCAGCAGGACCCTCTCGGCTGGAAATCAGCCAGGTTTCGCGACAGCAACCTCACGGTCAAATTATTGACAAACACTGTATTCACCTCCGGGTTCACCTTGTATATCGGCCCGTTGCATGTTGCGGATTCGGTATGCGCTTGCTGGGAGCCAACCAACGGCCAGCCGGTTGCCTGTCCCGCTCCCTGGTTGCGAGCGACCATGCGCGCCGCCAGGACTGCTATGGCATGCAGGGACTTCGTGTAACCGGTTTTCATTGGGGATGGCCGACCAGGGACACGTCCACCGGGATTCCCGATATCCGCACAGCAGAAAACCCGCGGACGGCATCGTCACGCGGATCCATGCAAGGGGCCGGCACAACGTAAATTATTTGTTGTCTCTCTAAGATCTCGAACCTATTGGTTCGAATATTGCGATCATTGAATCGCGATACTATTATACCACCTCTCGGTTTATCCCCATAATGCCTCTGCAAAGCGATCTGACATACATTTTCGCCTCTCATGGAGAAGACCGAGAGTGTCGGTTTGCGTTCCGACCAGGCATGGTCACGCGGACATTCGACTTATGAGATAATGGTAGACGCGGATAGAGTTTCCGCACATAACTTTGTGCCACCCGGGGATAATCAAATCCTTCACGATGCCCGCTCTGCGTTGGTGTTGCGACGTTGAGCGAGCGCCGTTTGCATCGCGCTCCCGCTCATCTTGAAATTACGATGCCGGCGCGCTCCATACATCGATTCCAACCGCGAGAACCATACAATGAAATCGGTCAACTCAATCGTTTCTCATCTCATTCGTTCAACAATCTGGATAGCAGCGCTGTACGTCGTCGGGATAGCCTGCGCTCCGACATCTCATAACCACTCAAGTGAACCCGGAATCTCCGACGACGAGATTCTGTTTGGGCAATCTGCTGTAATCAGTGGACCTTCCCAGGAATTGGGCAAGGGCATGAGGCTGGGTATCGAAGCGGCATTCCACGAGGCCAACCTGAACGGTGGAATCCACGGCCGCGAGTTGAAGCTCAAAACCCTGGACGACGGTTACGAACCCGATTATGCGGCAGACACCACCGAATGGCTCATCGAGAAAGACCGGGGCTTTGCTCTGATCGGCGCGGTGGGCACGCCCACGTCTCGCGTAGCTGCGCCCCTGGCCCACGATGCCGGCGTGCCCTTCCTGGCTCCATTCACCGGCGCGGAATTCCTGCACGACCCCGCACTGGACAACGTGCTCAACGTCCGCGCTTCATACCACCAGGAGACCGAGGAAATGGTCCTCAGGTTGACCGAGCACCTCAGAATGAAGCGCGTGGCCGTGCTTTACCAGGACGACTCTTACGGGCTAAACGGCTTGGAAGGCGTGAAACTTGCGTTGGAGAGGCGCGGATTGGAACCCATCGGATCATGGCGTTATCAACGCAACGCCGACGTTTTGGATGCTGTCGCCACTGAAATCATTGAGGCCGATCCCGAAGCGGTAATCATTATCGGGACCCAGGTACCGGTCGCAACCACCGTGGAAGCCGTTGGTCGCCATATCGACCCCGTGTTTATGACCGTTTCTTTCGGCGGCGGCATCGCATTGGCCGACGCCCTGGGGAAAGCTGGCGAAGGCGTCTACGTTGCCCAGGTTGTGCCGTTCCCCGAGGACCCGACCATCCCAGTCGTCGCCAGGTACCATGCCGCTCTTTCCCGATACAGCCCGCAGGCCAGACCCGGGTTTGTTTCCTTGGAAGGGTACCTGGCGGGTCGACTCGCAGTTTTCGGGCTCCAGGCGTGCGGGCGTGACGTCAGCCGCCAGTGTTTCATGGACGGTCTGCGCACATCTGAGGCTATTGACATCGACGGTTTCCGGTTGAAGTTCGGACCGGGAAACAACCAGGGATCGAACAAGGTTTTTCTGACTACGATCGGTTCGGACGGGAAATACCACCGGGCTGACAAACTGGAACTGGGCTTCTGACGAGCAAACATCATATCGTCGTTGGTCGCTCCCGATCATACTCACATTCTCACGAATTCATAAACCAAACCTTGCCAGCCCGTCGATTGGGTACGCCAATAACCTGCGTGCCATCCAACGGCGAGCAATCAATACTAAACCACACAGAATAAAGAGTCAGTGTAGATGCATTTGAGCAAATATTTGATACAGGGAATTCCGACTTCATTCAATTACCGATTGCCCGATCTGCGGGGCGACATTACCGGGGGCCTGGTGGCCAGCGCCTTGATAATCCCGGCAGCCCTGAGTTTCGGGGAACTGTCCGGGCTGGGGCCCGTGGCCGGCCTTTACGGGGCGCTCGCAGTTGGCATCTTTGGCGCTCTGGTCGGTAACACGCGGGGCATCATCTCCGGGGTCAACGCCAACGTTTCCATCATCATGGCGTTGGTCGTCGCCGAATACACCCACAGCATCGCAGAGGCCCTCGCCGCCGCCATTCTGGCCGGGCTGATCCAGATAGTCTTCGGCTTTCTGCGCTTCGGCCGATACATCTCCTACGTGCCCATCTCCCTCCTCAATGGGTTCTTCATGGGTGTCGGCTTGCTGCTGGTAATCACCCAGTTCGCCCCTGCCATGGGAGTTGCCAACGTCAGCGGAGGTGTCGGCGGAGCCCTGCTGTCTCTCCCGTTCACCGTCTCTCGCGCCAATGTGGACGCCGTCCTCGTGACCGCAGTCTGCTTTGCCGTGGTCATCCTTTGGCGCGGTCCGCTGAAGCGTATCGCTCCCGGTCAACTGATGTTGCTCATCGCCGGAATTCTCGTCGGAGTATTCTGGTTGACCGACGCGCCCGTTGTCGGTCAGATCACCGTCGGCGTGCCCGATGTGCAATGGCCAGATTTCTCCGTGGAATTTCTCCTGCGCGCGATTCAGCCCGCGTTTTTGATTGCCATGCTCAGTTCGATGGGCATCCTCATTGGATCAATTCTCGTTGAATCGGTCAGCGGTCGCCAACAGCAGACCAACCGTCTCCTGGTCGGTCATGGGATCGGCAACATCGCGGCCGGGTTGATCGGAGGATTACCCGGGGGCGCCGCCAACGGAACGCTGGCCAACGTTTACTCCGGCGGACGTACTCTCGTTTCCAACCTGACCGTCGTGGCCGTCGTCATCCTGACGCTGTTCAGCGGTTTGAGCGCTGTGATTGCGCTGATACCCAAAGCCGTCCTGGCCTCAATCCTCATCATCACGGGAATTAGCCTCATCGATTGGCGTTTGCTCCGGCGGCTGCACCGGGCTCCGGTGGGATTCTCGTCCGTGATGGTGTTGACCGTGTTCCTGGTCGTTTTCGTCGACGCCATGACCGGTCTGATCATCGGATTCGCGGTGGGCATGTTCGTCAACTCTCGGAGCTTGGAGGCCTTCGAGGTTCCCAGGCTGGTGTCCGTCCCCGTCCTCGATCGAGAAATCCTGGGCGGTGATGCGAACGTCGAGGACATCTTTGGAGCCCGGACCGGCCTGGTGAGGTTCCCGGACCGGGTGTCGGTCGCGTCCGCCCGCGAAATCGGTCGAATCGTCGGGCACGACATTGGAACCTATCAGCCGTTGATCTTCGATTTCACGCGAACGGAATACGTTGACGACACCGCCGCCGTGATGATGGGCAAGCTCATCAACGCAGCGGCCGCCAGTGGCACGCGGGATTTCGTGATCTCCGGTATGCGCCACGACATAGCCGAAAAGCTGAAATCACTCGGTTTCCTGGACCGCGTCGCTCCCGAGCACCTCATGCCGGACCTCGACTCGGCGAAACGAGCCGTCAGGCCGATGCTGGAAGCGGATTTGGCCAACCAAATAATCAGCCAACCTGCATGAATCAGTGCGCGGCTTTCGCCAACGTCCCGTTGGCGAAAGCCGCCGTGATGCCGGCCATGCTCATCAAAGCCGTCTCTGGGGCAGGAAGAAAAGATTTCGCGAGCGCAGGTACGGGGCCAGGCATGACCCAAACCCATCCTGGAAACCGATCTCGCAAATGAACAGGCAACCCGGCCAACCCGGACCCGCCCGAACCTCAGCCCGGCACCATACAAAACCTCCAGCAACCGGTCTGCCCGTAAATTCACCGTTGCCGGCGCCGGCGCTCATCAAGTAGCAATCGCCCCGGCGCCCGCCAGATCCGCCACCAGCAACTCCAGCGACACCTCCGGGTCCAACCGCCCCTGCTTGATCGCCAGATCGCTCTCCAGAACCCGTCGGTACTTCAGCGAAATTTCCGGCAGCGTCATCCGCCGCGCTTGACCCAGCGTCTTGCGCACCACAAAATCCGAATTCGCACCCATCCTGCGGCCCAATTCCGGCTGCACCACTCCCCGGTCCGTCAGATCCCGCGCCAGCGCGATCAGCCGCAATTGCCTCTCGATCATCGCGATGATGTACAGCGGTTCCCGCCCCTCCTCCATCAGTTGCGCCAGCAGCCGTAGAGCATCACCCGGCCGCCGGTCCATGATCGCGTCCACCGCTGCGAAGATGTTGGCCTCCTGCGCGTAGGGCACCAGCGCCCGCACGTCCGGCTCCGTGATCTCCCTTCCCGTGGCGAACAGGGACAATTTTTCAAGCTCCCGGTCCAGCGTCCACAGGTCGTTGCCAATCATTTCCATGATGGCCTGTATGGCTGGCGGTGTGATTGAACCGCCCCTCTCCTCCGCGGATCGTTTGATCCATTGACCCAATCCCTGGCCGCTTGGCGCAGACTGCTTGTGCACCTGGCAGCGCTCGGCAAGCGCCCTCAGCAGCGGGTTGCTGTCGGCCACCTCTCCATCCACCAGCACCAGCAGCGTGGTGTCCGGCATCTCCGGCACCGCCTCTGCCAGCTGCATCCATCCCGATCCCGACCCCGTCTGCCGCCGGGTTCCGCGGCCCCGACCGCGCCGGCCTCCGGCGCTTTCCTCGGTGGCCAACGCTCCCTCGATCTCCACCAGCCGTACCGCATCCAGGAACGGCAGGGAGTTGCACGTCGCCACCGCCTCAGCCGGCTGCGCCTGCGCCGCCGACAGCCGGTGGTGGTTGGAATCCATCACGTCCGAGGCCCCGGCGTCGCGGATCACCTGCCGGACCACCCCCGCCACGAGGAAACTGTCCCCATAGACAACGTGGGCGGGCATGGTCGATGGTCGATGCCGGTCTTTGCGCTGGGAGAGTGGGCCCGCTAGTTTTCCACCAACTCCGTCAGCACTCCGAACACCGAGCGCGGATGCACAAACCCGATCGTTCCCGACAACCCGTGCCTTGGCTCATTATCGATCAGCGAGAGCCCGTTGGCGCCCAGGACTTTGAGCTTCCCCTCGATGTCGTCCACGTTCAGCGCCAGGTGATGCAGCCCTTCCCCGCGCCGTTCAATGAACCGTCCCACGGCAGACTCCGGCGACAGCGGTTCCAGCAGTTCCAGCCGCGTCTCTCCAACTGCGATCAGGCACGCTCGCACGCCCTGGTCGTCCATCTCGACCACCTCCGCATCGGGCGTCCCAAAGTTCGCCGAAAAGAATTCCAGAGCGGCGTGAATGTCATTGACCGCGATCCCAACGTGGTCAACGTAGTTGACTGCGCACACTTCGGCCATCGGTCAACCCCCTCCCGAAATGGTCTCGGTCACTAAACCGGATATTGCCCCAGCACCTGCCGCGCGATGATCATCCGCTGCACTTCCGAAGTCCCTTCGTAAATCGTGGTAACCCGCGCATCCCGGAATATCCTCTCGATCCGCGACTCCTTGAACACGCCGATCCCGCCGTGTATCTGCATTGCTTCGTACGCCGCTTTGTTGCAGTTCTCCGACGCGATCAGCTTCGCCATGGACGCCTCGTTGATGAAGGGCAGCCCCTCGTCCCTCAACGTCGCCGCGTGCATCGTGGCGACGCGCGCGGCATGCACGCCTGTCGCGATGTCCGCCAGCTTGAACTGGATGGCCTGGTGCTGCGCCAGCTTGCGCCCGAAAGTCTCTCGCAACTGCGCGTACCGCACTGCCTCCTCCAACGCCGCCTGCCCGATGCCCACGCACTGCGCCGCAATGGATATCCGGCTGGAGTCCAGGATGTCCATCGCGTACCGGAATCCCATCCCTTCCTCACCGATCAGGTTCTCCGCTGGAATCTCGGCATCCTCAAACACGATCTCGCACGTACTCGACGCGCGGATGCCCATCTTGTTGTGCTGCGGGTTGATCTGCATCCCGGGCGTCCCGGCCGGCACGATAAACGCGCAGACCCCACGATAGCCGATGGAACGGTCCTGGTTGGCGAATACCACCAGCGTCTCGGCCACCTCGGCGTTGGTGATGAACTGCTTGGACCCGTTCAGCACCCAGCTTCCGTTGCTCCGCGTCGCCGTCGTCTGCATCGCTGCTGCATCGGAACCGCTGCCCGGCTCCGTCAACGCCCACGCCGCGATGCCCTTGCCCGATGCCAGCGACGGAACATACTGCTGCTTCTGCTCCTCATTCCCGAACCGCGCGATGGTCTCCAGGCCCAGGCCCAGGTGCGCCGCCAGGGTCACGCTCGCCGCCACGTCGGCCCGCGCCATCTCCTCGATCACGATCGAAGACTGCCGGAACCCCCCGCCGCTTCCGCCATACGCGGGATCAACGCCGATGCCGGTCAGCCCCAGCTGAGCCATTCCGCGCCAATTTTCATGGGAAAACTCGGCCTTCTCGTCCAACTCCGCGGCGCGCGGCACGACTTCCCGCTCGGCGAAATCGCGAACCAGGTTCTGCAGCATCTTTTCTTGTTCGGTCAACGTAAGATCGGGCACGGGACATCCTCCGGGTTTCAGCGTCATCTATCCGAATTCGCGCAAAAGTGTATCACAGCCCTCATCCCCGGCAGCCCGGCAAAATCAAAAGCCCGAAATCCCGCGACTCAGTTCGGGGAAAGAATTGCACCGGGCCGAGCGTGGGCCCGGGTTTTCCCGGCAGGGTCTCCACATCGTCCAGGCCATCCGCCCTGTCGTCGCTCTGCATGTCGTTCCTGTAGAAGTTGTTGCGGAGGGCGCCGGCTGTGGTGAACAGGCGGCGGATATCACAGTCACCCGTTTCCGTCCGGAGTCGGCTGGTGATCCTGTGATAGTGCCGGTGGCGGCTGTGTTCCCATCCGCGTTGAGCGGCGATGCCTTCAGGATCTGGGCGGTGGTGCCCAACCCCTTTTCGGACGCCTGCGGCACATCTCCGGCGGCCAACTGTTGCCTGGCCCGCGCAGGGAAGTGCCTACTTGTTTATTGATATAGCTGGGTGGTCACGTGCCGTGTATCCTCATACCTTGCGGGTTAGCAACTCCCCCGTTCTCGGGCAGTGGTTGCGGCGCACGCACGAGTACCTGCTTTGCGCAACCTGTCACTGCGAGCGCCCCAGCCGCCCCAATTCGGGTGGCACAGTCATTCCTGCCTGTGCCAAAACGCCCAACTTTTGGTGATTTACCCGCCTTTGGTGGCAAAAAGACCTGCCATCGGCCTCCCATAATCACCCAATGCCCCCACAACTCCCAGCTCAGACACCCCCACCCAGCGACATTACCGCATTGCTCTAACCCCTACCCCGCCCGTACCATATTACCAGGGCAATCGCGTCTTCAAAACAAACGATGTCGGTTCCTGGATCGCATTCCGTCGGATGATAATCGCCACTCACCTCGGAGCCTGAAAGTCCCCGAAACCAGTCCATAACCCCAAAATTCCCAAATCAAAATATCCCGTTCATCCTGTTTATCCCTGTGAATTCACCGCCCGTTACTGCCAATTCCAATCGCGGCGCTGTCGTTTGATAAGACGCGATTGCCCTGACCATATTACCCAGCGCCCCATATCCAACCCGCCACCCGGACCCGCGACAACCGTCCCAATGCCCACCTCCCAACACCGCGAACCTCGCTCCCCCAAACCTGCCCATCTGACCGCCAATACCACGGAAATCGCCGCCAAAACCCTGCCATCGGCCCCCATTCAGCCCCATGACCCGCCTAGTGTCATCTCTAACTTTAAAATGAGCCAAAATCTCTAAGTTGGAATTGAGCCACCTCAACCCGGCAGGGATCATTCACGGAGCAATCGTGGAGGTGCCTGCCAGACTTGCTGAGAGGTGGAGACTTGAAAGAGATCTACGAGATGAAAGGGGAAGGTTACTCAGCCCGGGCCATTGCCCAGGAGTTGGGCCTGGCCCGCAACACGGTGTTGAAGTACCTGAATGCACCGGAGGCGATAGTGCCCAAGCCGCGCCGGTCCCGGGGATCGAAGCTGGACGCCTACACCGGGCACGTTGACCGGCGGATGGGAGAGGGCCTGGAGAACTGCGTGGTGTTGCTCAGGGAGTTGCGGGCCCTGGGCTATGACGGGTGCTACGCCACCCTGACCAACTACGTCCAGCACCGTCGCCGGCCCCGCCAGCCCCAGGCCACCATGCGCTTCGAGACGGCGCCGGGAGAGCAGGCCCAGGTGGACTGGGGCAGCCTGGGGTACGTGGGAACTGACGGTAAGAAGCACCGGGTCTGGGTCTTTGTGATGACCCTGGGCTGGTCCCGGGCCTGCTACGTGGAACTGGTGCGGAGGGCGGACACCGCCGCCTTCATCCAGTGCCACGTCAACGCCTTCGAGTACCTGGGCGGCGTGCCGCGGCGCTGTCTCTACGACAACGCCAAGGTGGTGACCCTGGGCCGGGACGAAGAGGGCCAGGTGGAGTGGAACCTGCGGATGCTGGACTTCGCCCGGCGGCTTGGCTTTGAGATCCGGCTGTGCCGTCCCTACCGGGCCCAGACCAAGGGGAAGGTGGAAAGCGGGGTGAAGTACGTGCGGCGCAACATGTGGCCCAGCATCCGCTTCACCGACGACGCCGATCTCAACCTTCAGGCCCTGGAGTGGTGCGACGCGGTGGCCAACGCCCGGATGCACGGCACCACCCATAGGGCGCCCGGGGAGATGCTGGCCGAGGAGCGGCCTCACCTGGGCCGGCTGCCCGACCGGGCCGCGCTGGCGCCCTACCTGCGGGAGGACCGCAAGGTGGCCAGAGACGGCTTCGTCAGCTGGGAGGGCTCCCGCTACGGGGTGCATTGGAAGTGGGTGGGCGCTACGGTGCAGGTGGGCCAGCGCCAGGGAACGGTGGAGATCTGGGCTGGCGGTGAACGCATCGCGGTGCATCCCCGGGCTCAGAAGCAAGGCCAGCGCTTCATCCTGCCCGGCCAGTGGGCCGGTCTGCCCCGGGGCGACGGCCGGCCCCGCCCGGAGGCCGTGGCGGTGCAGGTGCCGGTGGGCGAGGTGGAACGCCGCCCCCTGGACGTCTACGAACTGGCCGCCGTGGGAGGTGCCCGATGACGACTATCGCCCTGGAACAGGCCCGTCAGCACCTGGAGACCCTGGGACTCAAGCAGGCCGTGGAAGTCCTGGACCACACCCTGGACGCCGCCGCCAACCAGCAACTGCCTTATCCCGACATGCTGGCCCAACTCCTGGGCGTCGAGGTCGCCGCCCGCCGGGAACGCTACCTCACCACCAGGACCAGGCTGGCTCACCTGCCCTTCCAACGCACCCTGGAGCAATTCGACTTCGCCTTCCAGCCCTCCATCGACGAGCGCCTGGTCAAGGAACTGGCCAACCTGGCCTTCGTGTCCGAGGCCAGCAACGTGCTGCTGCTGGGGCCGCCCGGCGTGGGCAAGACCCACCTGGCCATCGCCCTGGCGATCAAGGCCATCGAGAATGGCCAGGGCGCCTACTTCGTCCGCGCCTACGACCTGATGGAAGACCTGCGCAAGGCCCGCACCGAGCACAACCTGGACCGGAGGATGCGGGTCTACCTGTCGCCCAAGGTGCTGGTGGTGGACGAATTCGGCTTCTGGCCCTACGACCGGGAGTCGGCCACCGCCTTCTTCACCCTGGTATCGGCCCGCTACGAGCGGGGCTCCATCATCCTCACTTCCAACAAGGGCTTCGGCGAGTGGGGCGAACTGCTGGGCGACACGGTGATCGCCTCGGCGGTGCTGGACCGGCTGCTCCATCACAGCCACGTCCTCAACATCCGGGGCGAGAGCTACCGGCTCCGGGAGAAACGCCAGGCGGGACTCTTCCCGTCGCAACAACTGAACGCTACCCAAGAGGAGGGTATTTCCAACGGCCAAGTGGCTCAATTCTAACTTGGCGCAAATGGCTCATTTCTAACTTAGTATTGACAC
>JAJDXU010000410.1 GCA_022823105.1 Dehalococcoidia bacterium | reverse complement strand
TTCATGGCGGTGGCGAGTTCAGAGGAGTTGAACATGAACCCGCCGTCTCCGGTCATGCAAATCACGGGGCGTTCCGGCTTGGCGACCTTGGCGCCCAGGGCGGTCGGAAAGGCATAGCCCAGGTTGAACTGGTAGCCGGAGTCGATGTAGGTCTTCGGGCGCCGGACCTGGTAGTGGGTGCGGGCGTAGAACCCAAACTGCGTCACGTCCCAGACGACGAACGCGTCTTCCGGAACGCTCCTTTGGACCGCCTCAAGGATGGGGTATTGCGGCTCTTCCAGCTGGATGTCCCGGTAGGCGACCAGGCGGCGCGCTGCGGCCACGGCTTCAGCCGGCGATGAGCGGCTGCCGGCGCCGGCGCGCACCAGGTGGGGGATGAGGGCCTCGATGGTGGCCCTGGCGTCGCCGTGCAGCGGAATCGTGTTGGACTGGATTCGTGTGAGGTCGTTGTCGTCGACGTTGATGTTGATCAACGTGGATGACTCTCCGGCCGGGTTGCCCAGGGAGAAACGGGTTCCGATGCCGATCACGACATCTGCTGCCGCCATGACCTCGTAGAGTTCGTTCATCTCCTGTCGCTCGCCCCGCGCGCTGACGCAGGAGCCGTAGCAAAGTGGATGGCCGTCCGGTATGGTTCCCTTCCCGCCCGTGGACGTGATCACCGGTATGTTGGTGGTTTCCGCCAGCGCCACCAGCGCCGTTTCCGCATCTGAGCGGGCGACACCGCCGCCGGCGAAAATCACCGGCAGTCTCGAACCGGCGATCACGCCAGCGGCGTGTTCGAGCTGCTAGGGGCTGGGAACGATTCTTGAAATGGGAGCGGGGTCGCGCAACTGTACCTCTTCGACCTCCACCCCGGCGTCCGGCGGGATTTCGACGAGAACCGGTCGCGGGCGTCCGGTGCGCATCTGCCGAAAGGCCTCAAAGACGGCCTCAGGAATCTCCCTAGGTCGCATGGCCATGCGCCGCCATTTCGTTATGGTATCAAGCGCGCGCCCCTGGTCAATCACCTCATGGACGGCTCCCAGGTTGCGGCCGATCATGGCGCGGGGAACCTGTCCGGCAATGACCAGCACCGGCGAAGACCGGGCGTAGGCGTTGGCCACCCCGGAGGCGGCGTTGTACAGGCCGACGCCGGGAACCACCAGCGCCACGCCCGGTTTGCCTGAAGCTCGAGCGTAACCGTCGGCCATGTAGGCGGCCGCCTGCTCGTGCCGGGTGCTCACCATGCGGATTCGCGGTTCGTCTCGCAAAGCGGCAATGATGCCGTAGAGCTGGATGCCGGGGACGCCGAATATCGTGTCAACGCCTTCGTTGACCAGGGACTTCACCAGGGCTTCCCCGCCGGTCATTGCGGTCATGCAGCGCTCTCCTTGGGGTTTTTCCATTAGCGGCGGTCACCATCGCAAAGGTTCCATGAAGCATGGTGTCTGGTTGAGTTGCGCTCTGTTCGCAGATTATCCCGATCTGACTCGCTCGGCCGCCACGAAGTCGCGTTTCGTCGCCCGACGCAGCAGCGTGCTCATCCCCGTTCGCGATCATTTGTGTTGCCGTGCCGTCAGGTCGACGGCTGGACCGGGGCCACCGCGATGATGCGCTCGTGTTGGTCCAGCAGGACGCGGTCAACCTGTACCGATTGCCAATCGCATAGTGTGGGATGGACTCCGGAGGGCTCCGCGTGCCAGCACAAATCCAACAGGACTGGGCCTATTGCCGCGTTACGCCGCGACCGTAGATGGCGCGCCAGCCGAATGATGTTTGACCGCCCCGCGTCGAGCGCTCTACCAGCCACTTGCCCGGTTCGGAAAATTGGGACGCTGTGGTCCGGTCGGAAGCCTGGAGACGGAACCAGATGTCCAAGGATCAATTGGCGCTGTGGTCGACGAAGCTACAACCCGGCCGGGAAACCGATGATTCCCCGCTTGAAATGCGGGATGTTGTGGCGGAGAGAGCGGGATTCGAACCCGCGATACCCCAGAGGGGTATACCGGTTTTCGAGACCGGCGCCTTCAACCGCTCGGCCACCTCTCCGCGTGGACGCATCTCGTATTTTACCAGACGCACCCACGAACCCGTATCAAACCGCGCCGGTGGTCAACTCTGCCCGTCGGTCATGCTCGTGCGCAACCGTCGCTCGCGCAATCCGCCGAACTTGCAAGCACGCCGAACCTGCAAGCACGCCGAACCTGCAAGCACATGGATGCTATAATCGCCCGGCCATGTCACTGCAACCCCAGTTTTCCGACCATTCGTCATCCCGCTCCGACGGGCCCGCGTCGTCTCCATACTGGGCAGAGCCCGCATCGTCCCCCTATTGGGATGAGGCCGAAATCGCCGCGTTAGACCCGAATCCGCCCGAGGCGGCAGAACGAACCGGCGCATCCCCGGCCATCCTCCAGGGCCTCAACGAACCCCAGCAGCAGGCAGTCCTCTGCACCGATGGCCCTCTGCTCATCGTCGCGGGTCCCGGTTCCGGCAAGACCCGCGTCATCACCCACCGCATCGCCTATCTCGTCGAGGAATTCGGAATCGCCCCGTGGCGCATCCTCGCCGTCACTTTCACCAACAAGGCCGCCCGAGAAATGCGCGAACGCCTGGACCGCTTGATGATGGGCTCCGGCGAGGCCGTCACCATGGGCACGTTCCATGCCGTGTGTGCCCGCATCCTGCGCCGCCACGGCGAGCGTGTGGGACTCGACCGCAACTTCACCATCTACGATCAGGACGACCAGATCGACGCCGTCAAGTCCGCCATGCAATTGGCAGAGATCGACCCCCGCAGCTACAACCCGCGCGCGCTGTTGTCCCGGATCTCCGCCGCCAAGAGCAGCCTCCAGGACTCGCGCCGGATGGCCCAGGCCGCCTACGACGCTGATGACGAATACGGCGCCCACTGGGTCGAAGTCTGCTCCCGTGTGTATCGCTACTACGAAGAAGCCCTCACCCGCCAGAACGCCCTGGACTTCGACGACCTCCTGATGCGCACCGCCCAACTCCTCGAAACGTCCCCCGAGGTGCAGGCCCAGTACCACGACCGCTACCGGTACCTGCTCATCGACGAGTTCCAGGACACTAACGTCGCCCAGTACCGCCTCGCCCGCCTCCTCACAGGTACGCACCAGAACCTCTGCGTCGTCGGGGACCCCGACCAGAGCATCTACTCCTGGCGCAACGCCGACATCCGCAACATCCTCAGCTTCCAGAGCGATTTCCCCAACGCCACGGTGATCAGCCTTGGCGAAAACTACCGCTCCACCAAGAACATCCTGAACGCCGCCGACAGCGTGATCCGCTCCAACCGGGAACGCATCGAACGCGAATTATTCACCAACAACCCCGTCGGTTCGCAGCTAACCCTTCATGAGGCCTACAGCGAGGAGGACGAGGCCGCATGGGCCATCGACGAGGTGTCCCGGCTCTCCAGGTCCAATCAATACCGCTCCGGCGATTGCGCCATCATGTACCGCATCAACGCCCAAAGCCGCGCCTTTGAAGACCAGTGCATGCGCCAGGGCATCCCCTATCGTCTCGTCGGCGGCGTCCGGTTCTATCACCGCAAGGAAATCAAGGACGCCATGTGCTACCTGCGGGTGATCTACAATCCCGGCGATGAGGTCAGCTTGCAGCGCATCATCAACACCCCTCCGCGCGGCATCGGCGCGAAGACCGTGCAGGCGCTCACGACCCACGCCGCCAGGAACGGGATGACCACCCGGGCGGCCATGACCGACATCGCTCAGGCCCGCGCTGAGGGCCGCCCCTGCCCCATCGACGTGACCGCCCGCGCCGCCCGCTCCATCGCCAACCTGTCCGTCTCCCTCGACCGCCTCGGCGACGCCGCCCGCGAACTCGCCGTCGCCGACCTGCTCGATCGTGTCCTCGACATGTCCGGTCTCGCCAAACATATCCACGCCCAGGACGACGGCGACGAGCGCTGGGAGAACATCCTGGAACTGCGCGGCCTCGCCGAGGACTACGGACCTCCGGGCGACGGCAGCATCGACGGCCTCAGCGCTTTCCTCGAGCGTGTTTCCCTGGTATCCGACGTCGATCAGTACGAGCAATCCGAAGACGCATTGATCCTCATCACCCTGCACCAGGCGA
>JAJDXU010000239.1 GCA_022823105.1 Dehalococcoidia bacterium | reverse complement strand
GTGCGCGATGACGGGCAGATCGACGAGATCTGGAACTCCGGCGCGCCCGTTGTACCGGACCCCTACCTGGACACTTACGCCTGGGCCGCCGGCCTTCGGGAACTGGCACAGTAACAGCGCCCGCCACTCGGGGCGACCCGCAATCGAGCCGCCCCGAACGCCAACATCAGCGGATGGCTTCACGCCATATCGGCAGAACGCCATCCACGCACCCACCTCCGAAACCTCAAACTCCTCTACGGCCACATTATGGAAGTTTGGGCATCACAACTGTTCAATGGGCTCAGCTTGAGCTCAATCCTGCTGCTGATCGCTTTGGGACTATCCCTGTCGTTCGGGTTGATGAACGTCATCAACCTGGCGCACGGCGAGTTCATCATGATAGGCGCATACACCACGTATGCGCTGCAGCAGGCCGCCCTCCGATTCACCGGCGACGCCCAGTCGAGTGTCACCTTCCTGATCGCCATACCCGCGTCTTTCGTGATTGCAGGAGCGGCCGGTTACCTGGTGGAGAACGCCCTGATTCGATTCCTTTACCGCCGCCCTCTGGACACCCTGCTGGCGACCTGGGGAGTCGGCCTGTTCCTTCAACAACTGGCCCGTTCGATTTTTGGCGCTCCCAACGTGCAGGTCGTGGCTCCATCCTGGTTGGGCGGCGCGGTTACCATGTCCTCTGACCTCGTCCTCCCCATGAAGCGCATATTCATCCTCGGCCTGGTCACCGCTTGCATAGGCGGACTCTACTGGTATATGTACCGTTCCAGCGAGGGGCGCAGGATGCGCGGAGTGATGCAGAACCGCGAAATGGCTTCCAGCTTGGGCGTGTCCACCCGCCGCGTCGACAGTTTCACCTTCGCCTTGGGTTCCGGCCTGGCCGGCATCGCCGGCTGTGCCCTCACTCTCATCGGACCCATCGGCCCATCACTGGGAACTTTCTACATCGTGGACGCATTCATTGTCGTCATCCTTGGCGGCCTCGGACAGGTTCCCGGAACGATCCTGGCTGCGCTGATCATCGGGATGCTCAACACCCTGTTCGAATTCGGGACCACCGCCGTGGTCGGCAAGGTGTTGGTGTTCGCCATGGTGATCCTGTTCCTGCAGTGGAGACCGGCCGGCCTGATGCGGGCCAAGGGACGGTAGCCGGACCATGACGACCAGGTCATCAATCATGGATGCCGTCCGAATCGTCTCTGCGCCCGTCCGGATACATCCCGCCATCGGGACATGGTTCGGTCCAGTGTTCATGCTCGCGGTGCTGTTGCTCGCGCCCACCGTACTGTCGGACTTTCGCGTCGCCCTGTTGGGTAAGTTCCTGACCTTCGCGATCCTGGCCCTGTCACTCAACCTGATCTGGGGATACGCTGGCATGCTGAGCCTGGGCCACGGCGTGTTCTTCGGCCTGGGCGGCTACGCTATGGCGATGTTCCTGAAGCTGGAATCGGCCGGCGGCAAACTGCCCGACTTCATGTTTTGGAGCGGCCTCACCGAGTTGCCCATCTTCTGGGCGCCCTTCAAATATGCGTGGTTCGCCATCCCGATGACCTTCATAGTGCCGGCAGCGCTGGCCGGCGGGATTGGCTACCTGGTGTTCCGCAGCCGCATCACCGGCGTTTACTTTGCGCTGATCACCCAGGCGCTGGCGTTGATCGTCAGCATCCTGTTTATCGGCCAGCAAGCGTACACCGGCGGCACCAACGGTATCACCAACTACACCACCATCTTCGGCCATTCGCTGAACGCCCCATCAATGCAGATGATCCTGTACTACGCCAGCGTGGCCGTGCTCGTCGTTGCGTATCTGCTGTGCTGGTGGCTGATCTCATCGCGTCTGGGCCGCCTGCTGGTCGCCATGCGCGACGACGAGAATCGAGTCCGGTTTTCCGGCTATGATCCGGCGGTCTTGAAAACGATCGTATTCGCGCTGTCGGCTGGCATGGCCGGCGTGGCCGGCGCGCTGTTCACCCCGCAAGTGGGGATCATCTCCCCTTCGATGATGGGCATCGTCCCGTCCATCGAGATCGCCATCTGGGTGGCCGTGGGCGGGCGCGGCGTGCTGCTCGGCGCGATCATCGGCGCCATCGTGGTCAACGGCGCCAAGAGTGGATTGAGCGAGTCCTTCCCCGCAGTGTGGCAGTACTTCCTCGGTCTGTTGTTCATCGGCGCTGTGCTGCTGTTTCCGGCGGGCATCATGGGCCTGCTTCGAGGCGAGGGCTGGCAACGCCCCTGGTGGCTATCGCGTGAGCAAATTCGCAGCGTGGTACGCGAGCGCATTCCCGGAGCACGGCAATGATCAGCAACCGGCCGCAACAAGCCGCCGCCGCGTCCGGCGCCAATGGGTCCCGACCCGCGTCCGAGGCAAACAAACCGATCCTGTCGGTGGAGAGCCTGACGGTGAGCTTCGATGGTTTCACCGTGCTTGACGAGTTGGATTTTTCCATCGGCTATGGCGAGATGCGCTTCCTCATCGGCCCCAACGGCGCGGGCAAGACGACGTTGATCGACGTGATCACGGGCAAGTCCAAGCCCACCAGGGGGCGCATCGTCTTCGACGGAACGACCGACCTCAGCCGGCGGCAGGAACACCACATGGTGCGGCTGGGCGTGGGACGGAAGTTCCAGACCCCGTCCGTATATTCCAGCCTGACCGTTTACCAGAATCTTGAGGTGATGCTCGGTTTTCGCAGTCGAATCACCGGACTCCTGGGGAAACTGCGGCGCAACGACGGCGACCGAATCGTAGACACGCTGGAACAAGTGGGCCTGTCCCATCGCTCCAAGGATGTTGCCGGCGGCTTGTCTCACGGCGAAAAGCAGTGGTTGGAGATCGGGATGCTTCTGGTGCAGGAACCCAAACTCCTGCTGCTCGACGAACCCGTGGCTGGCATGACCCGCCGGGAGCGCGACCGCACCGGCGAGTTGTTGCAGTCCATCGGTGGGGATCGGTCCATCCTGGTCGTGGAGCACGACATGGACTTTGTGCGCCAGTTCGCGCAGACGGTCACCGTGCTGCACCTGGGCAAGGTGCTAAGCGAGGGCGCCATGGAAGATGTCCAGCAAGATCCCGAGGTGATTCGCGCCTACCTGGGCAACAGCCGGACGCAGCGGCCCGAAGCGGCCCGATTGAACGGCCGCCGCGAGGCGGAAGACCCTGCCCCGGTGGCCGACGGCTGAGCCGGACCATGATTATGCGCCGAACGGAACCCCTGCTGTCCATCAAGGACCTGTCCGTAGGTTACGGGCAGAGCATGGTGCTGACCAACATCGCACTTGACGTGCCGGAGGGACAGGTGGTGTGCCTAATGGGTCGCAACGGCGTGGGCAAGACCACGCTGCTCAAGGCGATCATGGGCTTGCTGAACCCGCGATCAGGCCGGATTCACCTGGGCCAGTCCGACCTGACCCGCTGGGCGCCACATCGCAGAGCCAGGGCGGGGTGCGGGTACGTGCCGCAGGGTCGCCATATCTTTCCCTATCTGACGGTCAACGAAAACCTGCTCATGGGTTTGGAGGCTTTCGATGGCAAAAAGGGCCGGTCGGAAGCCGTCGATGAGATGTACGAACTGTTCCCGGCCTTGAAGATCAACCCGAAGAAAGCCGCCGGCACCCTCAGCGGCGGCCAGCAGCAGCAACTTGCGCTGGCCCGAGCGTTGGTCCGCCGGCCCACGCTCCTGTTGCTGGATGAACCTACCGAGGGCATCCAGCCGTCCATCGTCCAGGAGATAGAAGAACTCCTGCATACCCTGAGAGAGAAACAGGACACCACGATCCTGCTGGTCGAGCAGTTCCTGGACTTCGCCCTGGGTATCGCCGATTACTGCTACGTAATGGAAAAAGGGGCCATCGTCCTGGAGGGAACCGCCCGGGACCTGGATCACAATCTCGTCCGCGAATACGTCGCGGTGTGAGTGCCGCCGCAATACGCGCATACATGAGGAATAGCCATGACAACTGAGACCTCCGCCGCCCGGGATACCGTACTTCGGACCGCGCGGGACAACGACGTCAAGTTTATCCGCCTGTGGTTCACGGACATACTGGGCAAACTCAAGGGTTTCGCCGTGTCAGTGGACGACCTGGAGGACGCCCTTGAACGTGGCGTGGGATTCGACGGATCCGCCATCGACGGCTTCGCTCGCCACCACGAGAGCGATATGCGGGCCCACCCCGACCCGGACACGTTTACCCTGCTGCCCTGGCGGCCACGCCAGAATGCAGTGGCGCGGATGTTCTGCGATATCAGGCAACCTCGCGGCCAGACCTTTATCGGCGACCCGCGCCAGGTCCTCAAGCGCAACCTGGACAAAGCCGCTGAATTGGGGTTCACCTACAACGTGGGCGCGGAACTGGAATTCTTCTACCTCAAGAACTCCACCGCTCCGGAACTGCTGGACCTCGACGGCTATTTCGACCAGCTCTCCAGCTATCCGGCCTCCGACCTGCGCCGCGACACCGTGCTGAACCTCGCTGAGATGGGCATCCCGGTCAAGTACTCTCACCACGAGGGCGCTCCCAGCCAGCACGAAATCGACCTCGAGTACACCGACGCCCTGACCATGGCCGACAACCTTATGACCGCCAAGCTGGTGGTCAAGGAACTGGCCCAGCTACAGAACGTGTATGCGACGTTCATGCCCAAGCCCATGTCTCGCGTCAACGGTTCCGGTCTTCACCTGCACCAGTCACTGTTCGCCGGCGACGAGAACCGCTTTTACGACGCCGATGATGAGCGTTATCTTTCTGTCCTTGGCAAGCAGTTCATCGCCGGACTGATAACCCACGCCCCGGAGATAACCTTGGTCACCAACCAGTGGGTCAATTCCTACAAGCGCCTCATCCCCGGTTACGAGGCGCCGGTGTATGTTTCGTGGACTTACGTCAACCGCTCCGACCTCATCCGCGTCCCCAGCTACGAGCGTGGTGAGGAGTCATCCATCCGCATCGAGTACCGGTCTCCCGACCCGTCGTGCAACCCGTACTTGGCGTTCAGCGCGATGTTGGCCGCCGGCCTCAAGGGCATCGAGGAACAATACGAGGTGCCGGCCCCGGTGGTGGGTAACGTGCAGGAGATGTCACCCCAACGCCGGCAATCGCTGGGCATCCGCACCCTGCCGTCCAGCCTGGGCGAGGCCATCGGCCTGGCGGAGACCAGCGAATTGCTGTATGAGGCTCTCGGCGACCACGTATTCAACAGCCTCATCGAGAACAAGAAGCTGGAATGGGATGAATACCGCTCCGAAGTCACCGACTACGAGGTATCCCGGTACCTCTCCACCCTGTAAATCCCGAGGCAACGTGCCATGATGCTCACACCCCGTGAATCGGAAAAGCTACTGATCTACGTCGCCGCCGACCTGGCCCGCAAACGGCAGGCCCGCGGTCTCAAGCTCAACGTGCCAGAATCCGTCGCCCTGATCACCGAGTCCATCCTGGAGGGCGCGCGCGACGGCAGGACCGTCGCCGAGGTGATGGAACTGGGTCGCCAGGTGTTGAGCCGCGACGACGTGATGGAAGGCGTTCCGGATCTGGTCGACCTAGTGCAGGTGGAGGCCACTTTCCCCGACGGCACCAAGTTGGTGTCCGTCCACGACCCCATCGTGTGAACACAGGTGGAGCGCCCATGAGCAACCCAACCGCACACTACATCATCACCGACGAACCAATCGAGATCAACGCCGGCCGCCCCAAGCGCACTTTGTCGGTTTGGAATACCGGAGACCGGGCAATCCAGGTCGGCTCTCACTTCCATTTCTTCGAGGTGAACCGCGCGTTGCGGTTTGATCGGGAGGCCGCGTTCGGGATGCGGCTGGATGTGCCCGCCGGCACCGCCGTCCGCTTCGAACCCGGCGACCGCAAGGATGTGCCGCTGGTCGCTATCGGAGGCACCCGCCGTGCGCGAGGTCTCAACGGCCTCACCGAAGGCAGTCTGGACTCACCCACTGTGCGCGACGCAGCCTTGGATGTGATGAGACGCCGGAGCTTTCTGGATCAGCCGCCTGAAGCTACATCCACCACCACCGACGAGGCATAGCATGGCGAGGGTCAGCCGACGGCAGTACGTGGAACTCTACGGCCCCACCGTGGGGGACCGGTTCCGCCTGGCCGATACGACACTGGTCTGTCAAATCGAGCAGGACTTGCTCACCCACGGCGACGAGTTGGTCTTCGGGGGCGGCAAGTCCGCACGCGACGGTATGGGGCAGGCTTCGGAGATCACCAACCGCAACGGCGCCCTGGATCTGGTCATCACCAACGCCATCATCATGGATCCCGTCTTGGGAATCATCAAGGCGGACATCGGCGTGCGCCACGGCCTGATCGTCGCGGTTGGCAAGTCGGGCAATCCCAACGTGATGGACGGCGTGCATCCCAACCTCGTCGTTGGACCGGGTACGGAGGTCATCGCCGGCGAGCACCTGATCGCCACGCCCGGCGGGGTGGACTCCCACATCCACATGATCGCCCCGCAGCAGGTATATCACGCTCTGTCCAACGGCATCACCACCATGATCGGAGGCGGCACCGGCCCGGCGGACGGCACCAACGCCACTACCTGCACGCCCGGCCCGTGGAACATCGCTCGGATGCTGGAAGCCGCCGAGCCGCTGCCCGTGAACTGGGGCCTGCTAGGCAAGGGCAACGCCAGCGATCCCGCTCCGTTGGAGGAGCAGATCGCGGCCGGCGTCAGCGGCCTCAAGCTCCACGAGGATTGGGGCACCACGCCCGCAGCCATCGACACCTGTCTGGCCGTCGCCGACCGGTTCGACGTGCCGGTTGCCATCCACACCGACACGCTCAACGAGGCCGGGTTCGTGGAGGACACCATCGCCGCCATTGGCGGCCGGGCCATCCATACCTACCACACTGAGGGCGCCGGGGGAGGCCATGCTCCCGACATCATCCGCATCGCGTCCGAACTCAACGTGTTGCCCTCTTCCACCAATCCCACACGGCCGTACACCGTGAACACCCTCACGGAGCACATGGACATGCTCATGGTGTGCCATCACCTCAACCCACGGGTGCCGGAGGACGTGGCTTTCGCCGAGAGCCGTATTCGCCCGGAGACCATGGCCGCCGAAGATGTCCTCCACGACCTTGGCGTAATCAGCATGTACGCCTCGGACTCGCAGGCCATGGGCCGGGTGGGCGAGAACTTCACCCGCCTGTTCCAGACGGCGGATAAGATGCGCCAGTTCAAGGGCAAGCTCCCCGAGGATTCGCCGGACCACGACAATTTCCGCTCCCTGCGCTACCTGGCCAAGCTGACCATCAACCCGGCCATCACCCACGGCATTTCCCATTTGGTCGGTTCGCTTGAACCCGGCAAGCTGGCCGACATCGTGCTGTGGCCCTTGGGCAGCTTCGGGGCCAAGCCCAAGATCATCATCAAGGGCGGTATGATCTGCTGGGCGGTAATGGGCGATCCCAACGGTTCCATACCCACCGCCGAGCCATCGTTTTACCGCCCCATGTTCGGCGGGATGGGCAAGGCGGTGGCCGGCACGTCGCTGACCTTCGTGTCTCAGGCAGCATACGAGGTCGGCGTACCTCAGGACCTTGGCCTCACCCGACGGGTCGAACCGGTTCGCGGCTGCCGCACCATTACCAAGCGGCAGATGGTCCGTAATGACGCAATGCCCGTGATAGAAGTCGACCCTGACACTTACGCCGTCCGTGTCGACGGCGAGATCGCCACCGTGTCGCCGGCGGAGCGCTTGAGTCTGGCTCAGTTGCACTTCCTCGTATAACCAGCCCAACCATGCAAAACGACCACGCGGGCAACAGCTTCCTAGCGGCACTGCAATTTGCAGATTCCTTCTTCCCTTCCGGTATGTACGCCCACTCACACGGGCTGGAGAGTATGGTGGCTCGCGGTTGGGTCCAAAACGCCGCCGACTTACAGCAATACCTGCATAACCTGCTGACATGGTCGATCCTGCCGTGCGACGGCGTTGCGCTGCTAAACTCTCATCGTGCGGCGCAGAACGGAGACTTGGCAACGCTCACGGACATCGATTGGCATCTGCACGCTATGAAACTGCCCCAAGAACTGCGTTTGGCCTCCTGTCATGCTGGGCGGCGCATCCTTGACGAAACTGCCCCTCTGTTGTCGGGAGATACCGGATCGTCGGTTTGCGCCGATTTCCGGCAACTGACCCTGAACCATGAAACGCCGGCCACGAGCGCGGTGGCGTTGGGAGTCGCGACGTGCGCGTTCGGCATCCCGCCGGAGCACGCCTTACTGATGTACTCCCACAGTTTCGCGGTGGGTGTGCTCGGAGCAGCGCAGCGGCTATTACCCCTGACACACTCGGAGGTTCAACGTATCCTTCATTCGATACAGGATCCGGTGGCGAGATCGGCCGCGGATCTAAGAGCCCGCGATTGGCCCGAAATGACATCGTTGACGCCACAGGCCGACATCGCCTCCATGCTCCACGAGCATGATGATGTGCGGATGTTCGCTAGTTGAGGCGCATCGGAAAACCGGAGATCAAAACATGCGAAATATTCCCAGAGTAGGGATAGGCGGACCGGTTGGGTCCGGCAAGACCACGCTGGTGGAAAGGCTGGTCCCGTTGCTGATGGAGCGAAACCGGCATCCGGTCGTAATCACCAACGACATCTTCACCCGAGAGGACGCCGACCATGTGACCAGAACTCTGTCCGGCGTATTCGACACCGACCGCATCCGAGGCGTCGCGACCGGAGCATGCCCCCACGCGGCGGTACGCGAAGACCCCAGCCTCAACCTGCTGGCCGCGGAAGAACTGACCGAGGCGTATCCCGACTCCGACATCATGCTGATCGAAAGTGGCGGGGACAACCTCACGCTCACATTTAGCCCGGCTTTGGCGGACTACCAAATCTACGTCATCGACGTCGCGGCCGGCGACAAGATCCCCCGCAAGCGCGGCCAGGGCATCACTCAAACCGACCTGCTGGTGGTGAACAAGACCGACCTGGCCCCATACGTGGGCGCCGACCTGGATGTGATGCGCCGCGACCTCAACATGGTACGGGGTGAGCGCCCATACGCATTCACCAACTGCCGCGCCGGCGAGGGGCTGGGAGCGGTGCTGGACCACATCCTCGATGCAATCGGCGACCCGTCTGCCACCTGCTGAAACCCAACGTCCGACGACACACGGGTTGGCCGAACTCTCTCTGGAGCATCGGGATGGGCGCGCCCGGCTCACACACGCCCGCACTCGGCCGCCGCTGACCGTCCAGCGGGCGCTTTATCCGGACGATGCAGTTCCCGATCTGGCTTGCGTTTTCCTCTCCAACCCCACCGGCGGGTTGTTCGCTGGCGACCGGCACGAAGTCGGGATCAAGGTCGGCCGCGGCGCCAGGGCCCATGTCACCACTCAGAGCGCGACCAAGATATACACCATGGAGCGAGGCAAGGCCGAGCAGCGCGTAGTTCTAAACGTGGCCGCCGGCGGCTATCTGGAGTACCTGCCTGATCCACTCATACCCTTCAGCAACTCTAGTCTGGCGCAGGACTTTTGCATCACGGTGGAACCCGGAGGCACGCTGCTTTGGTGGGACATTATCACTCCCGGGCGGGTGGCCATGAGAGAATCGTTCCAATATCGCAAGATTCGGAATGACCTAGCCGTGCATCGAGACGGTCGGCGGGCGGTTTTCCGAGAAGGTTTCGTCCTTTCACCGCGGGAATCTGCGCCCAACGGCATCGGTCTGTTGCACGCAGCGTTTAGCGGAAACCAGGACAACAGCGGCTTGACGCTCGGTTCGATGCTGATCGTATGCGACCAAGCGGCCGCACGTCGGGTCCTCGATCTCGCAAGAAACACACTTGGATGCGCCTCCTTTGCACGGGCCGGCGCGTCGATACTGCCCGATGGTGACGGCTTGGGCGTTAAAGTGATCGGCGCGGATTGTTCGTCGGCACAACAGGCATTGAACCGGGTTTGGTCAATAGCAAGGTCAGAACTGCTGGGAGCCGAACCTCCTCCCTCAAGGAAATACTGAGGGAATCCACCGACCGCACCGCCGCTACGCCGATTGAACCCCGTGACCTTACCGACCGGCTAGCCAGAATTCGGAAGTTAGTCCGGTCTGCGTCTGCGAAATCCCTGTGGCTGACTCTCTGATTGGCGCATCGATGGAGTCGCCGAATCACTGCGGAGCCGGGCCAAGCACCCGGTAGCCGTTATTCTCCTCCGTGCAGGCCGGTGTTGACCCGGCGTTGCATATCGGCGTCGAGCAGCCAGTCGACGATGAAGAGCGTTCCGTTCTACCCGTCCAATTTCGCGGAGGGTGACAGCCAGTTCATGCTGATGCGGATAGGCCGCGAACTTTCGCAGCAGCTGGCTGGGCAGAAGGGCGCCGCTGGCCGGGGTGGCCGCAACCCGCCGGATGTCGGGCCAGTTCCGCACGATCAC
>JAJDXU010000106.1 GCA_022823105.1 Dehalococcoidia bacterium | reverse complement strand
CGCTTGCGATTGCCTTTTAGTTCCAGCTTGATGGTTTGTGCAAGACGAACCCGTTGGCGTCGATGACTTGGGCGGGAAACTGGCTGCTGGCAATGATGCTACGCCCCAGCCTGAAGGCGGCAGTCGCCTGATGATGCAACTGCTCGGAATGGCGGTTCGGCGGGAAGGCGACTACTACCCGCTTTTCAGGGTAGCTATGTAGTACGGTGTTTATTGGGCCCGTTAAATCGCTGTCTGCGGAGATCACAATGGCTGTGTCAAAGGTGTTCCGCATCGCGTCGCGGAGCAACGCCACGGCGATGTTCACGTCGGTCATTTTTTCTTCAAAAGATGCCCACGTTGCTCCACACCGCCGGCATCTTCCGGTCTTGGGCAGGTGGTACCCGTACTGGATCGTCAAGTCGGGCAGGGTTTCCAACGCCTTCAGGTAGGTGTCCTGGCGTTGGGGTTGATCGGGGTCGCCGAAACGGGGCATGAACCGGGCGGTGAAGTATCTGACCATAACCAAGCGCTGGTCGGAACGTAGCAGGCGTTCCGCCAATCGGCGTAGGTTCAGCCAGTAATAGCGGCGCCAGCTTCGCGATTTGAGGCCGTGGTAGAGGTTCAGCCCATCAACGTACACCGCCACTCGGTGGGGCTGCGCTTGGCTTTCGTCAGGAATGTCGGCAATGGAAGTTGACATTTTGTTGCATTTCGCGTAGCCTGACTTTCAACCCCCCCAGTGGGTAGTGCCGCTGGGCCGACGCTCCCGCAAGGGGGCGTTTCTTTTGGCCTCTGCTGCCCGGAACGTTGTGAATCTACGGCGGTCTGACCTGCGCCGAGATCACGTCGTGGTCATCATGTGACCTCTTCGGATCTTCAGCCTGGCTGAGTGCCCCGGCTTTCATCGTCCTCGACTTCTTGGCGCATCGGAACGGCGTTGCGGACTTCGGGTAATGGATCTTCTCTGGCTATATCCAGCCATCGAGCAACTGTGGGGTGTTCTTGCAGCCCGCTTTCCGCCATTGCTGCGGCGAGTTGTGCGCAGAATAGCCGTTCCAAAGGAACTTCGTCCGGGGCATCATGGTGGCGTTCGTAGCGGAGCTCCTCGGCAAGGTAGTTCAGTCCGTCTAGTGCTAACTGTCGGATGGCTTTCTTGTGGGCATGCTCTCCGTTTTCGAATATCCACCGTGCTGCTGCTAGAGCACTTGGCAACACTGGTCTCCTGCGGGAGGCGATAGAAATTCCGATTTCTCGTACTAGGTCGTCCGGTGGATTGGGCGTACCAGATTCGGGGTCCATCGTTCCTTCGATCCATTGACGCACTCCTTCCACGGCGTCGTCCGCCATGTCTACTTCGTTGGAAGTCATGCCAACTCGTAGCGCCGTGGCGACATCAGCAGACCGCATTGGTGTGGCTCTGACGATGCTCGTAGCCATTGCGAGTGCCGGTATTTGTTTTTCGTCCAAAGTCTGCATTTTTGAGTAGAGTTTTTCGCCCGCTTGCTTGGACAGTCCCACTTCTCCAGTGATTGCAGGAAGGACTTGGGCTACAGTTCGAATCCGTTCTTTGTGAGCGGCACCGGTATGCGGAAAAAGTGGATGTTCGGGCGTGGCAAATTCCGGCGCAGCGGCTTCTGCCCAGGTCTCGACCATTTTCCGTAGGTTTGACTTTTCTTTGTCTGGAAGGTCCAGCCGTTTCCCGCAGCGTCGAAGGCTGATAACTGCTTGTCCGACTTGCCAAAGGCGGCTGTCTACATCTTGGCTGTCGTGATTTAGCCCGTTGGTTGAGTTCCCGAATATCTCGATTGAGCCCTTGTGCTGCCATCCAGTCGTGTGGTCCTCCGCGACCCATCTAGCGGCGAACCGCTGTTGCGCTAGAGTTGGCTCGGTTTCTGGCATGGTCAGGAACGCCCAATCAGGTATGCTTACATCATCCGGCAGTCCATCGGAGGGAGTGTGCTGTTCACTCCAAAGCGCATTGGCAATTTCCTGCGATTCTTCCTCCTTGAGTAAACCGGAATCGACCAGTGGAATCATCCTGATGGATGCCCTGCGACGGACGGTAGAATTCCCAGCTAGTGCCCGCGCTACCAATTCAACAGCAGCTTTCCACTGGTGCTCGTTGTCGGACGTGCGCTGCAAGACGGTGCTGTCGTTGGCGAACAGCTCGACAGGATCCGCCCACGCGTACTCCATTCGTGGGGGCTCGCTGTTCATCCCGGCTATCGGAGCGTTCAGCAAGTCAAGAGCACGTCGGCGACGGTGTTCGCCGGGCAGTGCTTCCCAAGCACGCTCCAGCAGATGTCGGATTTCCGTAGCCCAGGTTCCCCTTTGTATTAGAGGGTCTTTGTAACATTCCAGTGCTTTGTCCAAGATGGTTTCTGACAGGCTTGCCTCTGCTCTGATCATGAGGCGCGACAGCACTTCAATAGCGGTCTCGGTTCTTGGTTGCAGGGTCGCGATTGCTTTACTTGCCAACCCTCGGTCGAGGATCCTCAGGCAAGATTCGGCCAAACTCTCGGCCTGCGTGGTCTGCAGGGCTACCAATCTTGTCCGCGACAATACTCTGCCGAGCGTTTCGTCTGTGTCGCCGCTGGCGGTCCGCAGCACCAAACGTATGGCGAGTTCCAAGTTTTCGTCAGCCAGCTCCTCGGCGGCTTTCTTCAGGACGTCGGCCCATATGTTGGTTGGAACTTTTACGTTCGTCACAAGTGCGGCTGCGAACGGTGGTATGCCGGCAATCTCGGAAAGACGAATCGCCCGATAGGGAGCGGCCTGTGGGTCGTAGTTGCTGAGACGGATGCTGCGCCTTCGCCTGCTGTTGATGTCGAATGCGGGGGCTTCATCTTGGCCCCTGTTTCGGCGCATAGCGTCCAGTGCCGACTGTTGCTCGTTGAATACGTCACACCTGAACGGTGTCAGATCCCTGAGACGCTTGAGTAACGTTTGGCGATTGTCCCAACCGAGTGCAACTCGTGTGGCCCATGCTTCTCTCGACGGGCCGTCTACTCTACTTTCGTCGTATGGCAGTGTCCTGATGGCTACTATGGCGTGCTGAAGTAATTCCTCGGCTTCGTCGTCGTGTTCGGCTTCCCAGATCAAAGCTGACTTGCGCATCATCCAAACTGGGTCGCAGTTTTCGGTTTGCCAATCCGCCAACAAGTTATCCAGTGCGTCAAAGTCAAAATCGTAGATCGCCCAGAGGCATCTTTCTTGTCGGATCCGGTGGTAGATGTCTGTGTCCTCGTTTTGGAAAGCCGTCAACGCCTCGATCCACTTCTCAAACGAATCTCGGTCAAGGCGGTGCCTAGTTGCTGTGACCATCGCGGCAGCAACGTAGTGCCAGTTCTCACGGATTGTGGCCCAGTCCTGAAGCGGAGCATACTCTCCGTCCAGGATGTGCTCGTGGCAGTCAATCGCGTTCAGGGTTGTTTCTATGGCGTTCTGGAAGTCAGGGTGCATCGGCACTAGCAAGACTTCTTCACGCCACACCAATTCCCTTATGGCATTCAGCCGCTCTACGGGCGCGAGATTCGAAAGAGACAGCAGTATCTTGCGTCCCCATCCGTCTGTTATCCGTTCCATCTCCCCACGATTAGAGCTGGGCATCGTTAGCCAGCCCGGGTATACCTTCCTGTTGTGACGCCAGATTTTTGTGACTTCTTTGACTTCCTCGATTGAGGCAGGCTCTGCTGAGTTCTGTATGGGCGGTTCGGCTTTGGGAATCACTAGGCTGACCGTGTCAACTGGTTGAAGAATGTCGGGTATCTCGGTTGGTGGCTGGCTCGGTAACGATGGCCATTCGGTGATGTCGTATGGTTCGCCCTTTTCTAGGGTAAGCAGAAGCCATTCGGTGGCGTACTGGTGGTGTAGGTTTTGCTCCCGCCACCTGTTGATTTGTGGGTGTTGCGCGAGGTCTATTGGGACTACGTTGCGTGCTTCCAGCATCCGCCGTTGGTGTTGCGACAGTTGCAAATAACCAGCCAAGTAGATTTTTGGCGCGGATGCGCCCAGATTGTCGCGAACCCATCCCGACCAGTTCAGGAAATTAGGGTCTTCTCCGGAGAACCCAATCAGGAAGAATACCGTTTCCATCATGGCCTGCTGGACTGTGTTGACGAAAGGGGCGAACTTCGTCGGGTAGGTCCGGTAGTCTTCTTCCGTGACAATTAGGGGAAATTGTCCAGGTAGTGAGCCATGCAGCTTCACGATGCGGGGGCGGATTTCCATCGGTATCTGGTCAGTGCTGGTAATGACGCTGTAATCCAATTCCGCAGGGTGGATCATGGTTCGTTCCAAGAGGTCATCCCAGTTGGTAGTGTAGATGTCTGCCCACGGTAGATCGAGCAACCGTTCGTGTGCAGTGCCAGGGCTGAACCCTTCGTGCGGTACCAGCTTTCTCAGTGCGTCGTGTAGCTCGGTTCTTCCGAACGCCGCTTCGTATTCCTGGGCGGTGCGTAGAGGATCGCGGTAGCCGGTGCTTGTTTCATGCGGGTACAGCTCCTCGTGGAGCCTGTTCGCAACTTGATCCCAGGTGGGTAGCTCGCCTACGTTGGGGCGGACTGGAACGGCGTTCCGGCTGAAGCCACTGCCTACCATTACAGAGGCTCCATCACCTGGACGTCGGTGCAGGGCGTCACGCACCTTGTTGATGTGACTCTGGTCCGGAAACTTCATTATGCGATGATCCCGTCGGGGTCTATTTCCAGGCGTGGCACGTTGCCGTGGCTGACCCGGTCCCAAGTGATGAAGTCGATGTTTCCTTGCCCTTCGGGGTCCGGGCGGCGACCACCCCTGATGGTCCATCCGTTCTGAGAGGCTGCCAGCAGGTGGTCGATCCTGTTTTGCAGAGCGTCAGCTTCTTCGCTCGGCGGCAGTGTGGGATGCGGGCCTGGTCGCGCCATGGCTTCGCTGGCGGACCAGCGGAAGCCGTCGCTGAAGAAGCTCCTTGGATGGTCGTGTTCGTCGTACCACTGGATCCGGCCCGGTTCAATCTGGAAGTGGCGACCTTCGCGCAGGGCCAGCATCATGCTGGCGATGGCGCCGTTGACCGGGTCCGGTTCCGGCGCCTCAGCCAGGATTATCTGGCAGGTTGCGGCTGGTGCAAGGCTGACGGCGGTCATGATTATCCCTTGTCAGCGAGGATGCACATGCGTCTGATCATTCTGTACCGGTCTTTTTCTGCCGGCGGCGCGGCATCGGCGGTGAGCAGGACCTTGACCGAGGTGCTGTCCACCGGAGCTTGAGTTGTGGGCTCCGGTTGTGGGTCGTCTGGACTTGGCCGTGGAACAGGAATGCGTGGCGCCGTTTCGCTCCAGCCATGAGGCAATCCGCAGGATTGGGTCAATTGGGTCCTCGTTTGACCCGGTCTCGTTGACTGGACGTTCATGATGTTCCGCGGGTGTGGATGTCCCAGTGGTCATTCCGACGCAGTAGCCAGGCTGATGGTGTACGGGTGCCAGAGACTGTTGAACGGGTTGGAGGACCCGGCTTCCAGCACGTCGGCGAAAAGGTGTAGCGGGTTGACCTCGGCGGTGCCGACTTTGTCGTTCATGCCGACGGTGGTCGCCGCGCCGGGCAGCGCTATGCCGTACTGGTCGTTGACTTGGTGGGCGAACTGCATGCCCAGGTCAAGCAGGTCGAGTATCTTGGGCTGGCCGGTGAAGGGTTCCACGTCCATGCCGAACCACAGGCGGGCCTCGGGCGGTGCTGCGGGACCGTCCAGCTGGTCTTCTTCGTACTGGAGGCCTTCCGGCAGGTCGCGGGGCGTGGTGTAGTCGAAGCTGACGGCTTCTCCGCCGTCTTGGAGAAGCCTTTCTACGCCGGTTGGCGGGTCGGCGGTCACGGTGCCCACGCCATTTTCGGCAAGCTCCTGGCGAACCGTGCTCATGTCGAGTTCGCCGGTTTCTTCCGGGGTGATGACGTAGTATCCGGCATCGGACCATTCGCCGCCCAAGGCGTCGTTTTCGTGGGCGACTTTGACCATGACGCCGTCGATGCAGTAGTAGTCCTGTCCGGCGACGCTGGCGTGGAGCGCCCCGGAAAGCGGTTCCAGCGTGCGGAGCTCATCTACCAGCAGGCTGATGCGGCGCAGCCACTCGTTCTTGGAGCTGGGCAGGAATTGGAGTTCGTAGTCCAGGGTGGCTTGGTTGCCCTCGTAGTCGTAGCGTTGCGCCATTTGCAGGGCGGTGTTCATATCGGTCTCCCAATTTGATGACCAGAGTTGGTGGATCCATTTTCGTGCGGGTTTGCTGTTGCTGTAAACCCTTTCACTCAGCTGATCTGCGTAGTATAAGCGAGGTGCTTGGACCGTTCCTCTCACTCACCCAGCCCGGTGTAGTAATGGTGAGTGTGCGCGCTACAGGCTGGTTGGGTTACGAAACATGGCACATCCCATGGGTGACGCGAATCTTCGAACTGTGAGGCGGTTCCATCATCATTCCCTGAGACCAACTGGCTGCCCCGTCGGTCGATGGCAGCCGTGGTCGCCGTCAGTCCGCGACGGTGACATTGTGCCAGTGGAAGGCGGTTTCGCGCCACCGGCTGTTGTCATCGCTTTGAGCACCGGACAGTCATCGGCAGACCGCGCAGCGGTGGTGTGGGTTTCTCTTCCCGCAGCGTGGGCGACGGGTAAGGAGTTGGAACCCAGGACGCCGGCGGGAGTGGAAACGGCGACCGCGGTAGATCAGGCAGCAGAGGCGCATTGTTCCGCCGCAGTTGGGTTGCGGTCGGTGCCGGTTCGACGAGCCGGCCCCGCCGTTTTGCATTAGTCGTGATAGGCTTACTGGCCTGCGCCAACGCATTTGCGTGGCATTCTTCGGCGGGGTGCTACCTCAAATGCAACATCGGAACAATGGACGTCCAAAAGGAACTGCACGTGGACAATCGGAATCCGTCCTCATTACCGGTGCCGCCGGCTTCGGCGGTTTCCATCTGACTCGGGCACTGCTGGCGATGGGATACCGCGTAACGGGGCTAGACGTTATGCCGCCTTCTCACGCCGGGCTGCTGGCGAGCGAGCTGGAAAACCCCGACTTCAACTATGTCTGGGGCAGCGTACAGGACATCCGGCCGGAAGACGTTATGGGTCATTCCACTGTCGTTCATCTGGCCGCCCAGGCCGACGCCCCTCTGGCCTTCGGCTCTCCCCGTTACACGGTGTCGCAGAACATCGACGGAACGGTCGCTCTTCTTGAGGCGGTGCGCCACGCCGATGGTGTGGAAAAGTTGCTCTTTGCCGGTTCGGGCAACGAGGTCGGTCGGTCGCTGAAACTGCCGATTGACGAAGACCATCCGCTGACACCGCACAACCCGTACGGCTTTTCGAAGGCGGCGGCGGAATTGGCGGTCTGGGCGTGGCGCCGGGCCTACGGTATTCCAACCGTGGTGATGAGTTCCGGCGTGGTCATCGGGCCGCAGATGCGGCGGGAGGTCTTCATCTTCAAGTGGCTGTGGAACTCGCTGCACGGCAGACCCATCGTCGTGGAGGGTGGTCAGCAGACGCGGGACGTGTCGTTCATAGATGACGTGGTGGCCGCGTGGCTGCTGGCCATCCAGGCTCCGGCGGACCAGGTGGTGGGAGAGAAGTTCTTCGTCTGCAGTGGAGAGGAGCGCACGGTAGCCACGCTGGCCGAATGGTGCCGCGACGCTGTTGGCACTGGCGTGCCCATTGAGTACACGGACTACCGACCGGGTGAGCAGGGTCAAAGGGAGGCGTTCACCGCCGAGAAAATCCGGCGAGTTCTGGGGCACACGCCGCAGGTGTCCGCCATGGAAGCCATTGGCCTAACGGCCGACTGGGCGAGAAGCCTCGCGCAAACCTCGCCAACGGAAGCGCAACTCGCCTGATTTCTTCCAGACGATCAGGGCGTCCAGATAGTCGGGCCAGTCGAACTCACCGACATTCAGGCCGTACAGTTGGCCGACCAGGACTGCCAGCACCAGGTTGTGGGTGACGAAAAGGCTGACCAGTCCTCGGTCCGCCAGGTGGGGCCGGATGAGGTTCAACAGGAGTTCAACACCCTGCTCCGTGGCCCTCATACCAGGCGGAGGTTCTTTCTCCGTCAACTGGCGTTGGCCCATCGCCCTGGACCCAATCTCGAGCAGGACCGGCCCGGACACTTCCGGCGCGGCGACGAATGGGCCGGGATCACCCAGCCTGTGGTCGGCGAGGGCGGCGCAGTTCCAACTGGCGCCTTCGATGATCGCCCGGGCTGTCTGCACGCAACGCGGCAGGGGGCTCGTGATGATTGCGGACGATGACCGCAACGAAAGGGCTTGGCCCAGCCGGCGGGCGGAGTGTGTACCACGTTCCGTCAGCGAAACGTCGTTTCCGTAGGTACCCGAGGCGATGGCCTCGCGTTCCGCGTGGCGGAGGACCAGGGCGACGTCAGCGTCGGAAGGAACGTCCGCCTGCAGCGCCAGGGTGCGCTGGACGCCGTCCACGGCGTTCACACCGCCTCGGCTCGGATGAGCGAGTTCACCCTGCCGGTGGGTCGGACGTCCGCCAATCGGAAGCCGGTTTCCCCGAGGAGTCGCTCGAGGTCGCCGAGCGTGCGTTCCCTGCCGCCGGTCATCACGAGCATGTTCAGGTCCAGCAGGCCGCCGGCGCTGCCCGATTCGTCCAGAAGCATCTCGACCAAGTACAAGTGACCGCCTGCGTCCATGGCATCACGCGCACGCGCTAGGATGCGGCGGGCGTCGTCGTCGGGCCAGTCGTGCAGCACACGGGCCAGGATGACGGCGTGGCTGCGCACCGGCCAGTTCCGGAAGAGGTCGCCGGCGAGGAAATTGCAGCGCATCTCGACTTCTGGGGGCGGGGCGAACAGGTCCGCGACCTCGGGTCGGTCCATGACAGTGGCCGTGAGGTTTGGGTACGCTCTCAGGAGGGCGAAGGCGAGTTCTCCGGTGCTGCCGCCGGCGTCCAGGATGGTGCCGTGCCGCCCGAAGTCCCAGACCTCGGGCAGGACGGCGTAATCGTGCTTGGCGTAGGCAGCGAACGTCCGGTGGCTGGCTGCCAGTTCCTGAGGTTTATCCGACAACCGACGGAAGAAGTCTGTGCTGCCGTCCGGTATTGCCGGCAACCCGGTGCGCAGGGATTCCGGCAGGTGTCGCCATGCGGCGCTCGATTGGTCTCCCCAGTGGCTCGCAGCGTCCGCTAGGGACATCACGTGGCCTAACCGCAGGTGGGCGCCCTTCTGGGTCGGGTGGTAAACGCCAGCGGCGTCTCGCCGCACCAGTTCCATTTCCAGCATTGCCCGCAGGACTCGCGTTCCGTTAGAGGGAACCAGTTCCAGCCTGACCTCGAGTTCGGCAGCCGACGCCGGCAGCAGTTCGAACACCCCCAGTTCAACGGCGGCGCGGATGGCTTGGGTTCGCCAGACGCCCACCATGTCGCTTGACAGTTCCTCCAGCGGCGTTCTGGCCGGTTCCCTGAGGGTGACCACGACATCGCCGGCCTCACCGATAACGCTCAGGGAGCCGTCGTGCCCCGTGACTCTGGCTTGACCGTTGTAGAAGGGCTCGACATTGGCGAAACGCGCCTCGTACAGCGGACGGCCCGCAGCATCGACATGGTGCCAGCCGGCATCGTCGGCGGCTCGGGCATGGCCCTTGTGGAACACGTCCAGGTCTAGGAACCATTTCCCGTGCAGCAAACGGCCGTCCGGATCTATGTGGGTATGGCGGCCGGTTTCGTCCTGGACGACGGCGTAGCCGTCCCTGAAATCTCCGGCGTACCGGTATCGTTCGGCGTAGGCTGGTCGACCATCGGGCAGGATGTGAAAGTACCGGCCGCTGCCGTCGCGCACGGGACACCGGCCTTCCTGGAAGTTGCCGCACCAGGCGTGGCGTTCCGGATAGAGCGCCGCGCCGTCGGGGCCGATGTGGTGCCAACCGTCGTTGGCCTGAACTGCGGCGATGCCTTCGTAGAAGCCGAAGGTGCGGCGATGGCGGAACTCGTAGGCGGGCAGTCCGTCGGCGGTGATGTGGTAGGCGCCGCTGCCGTCGATGACAGGCGCCAGGCCAGGCGGGTGGAACTTCAGGACCTCCGTGAAACGGAGATGGTAGGCCGACTGGCCTCGAAACAGGTGGTGGGTGCCGTCTGGGGAGACGGTGTATTCGTGCCAGATCTGGGTAGCCGTCATTTTGGCCGCCGCATATTGCAGCCGCGGCACAGGGGCTTCGTCGCGTAGTTGCCCCGGAGATGCCGGTAAGCGGCGCTTTCCCAGATGTCGCGCACACTCTGGGAGTTGAGGTTGCCGAAGTCACCCAGGGTGCGGCGCAGCGCGTCGGGAGCGCAGCACGGGTTGAACCTGCCGTCGGCAGCTACCCACGCTTCCTGGCCCAGGAAGGGACACTCACCGCTGGGAGCGATGTCCTCGGTTGCACATTCATCCAGGGGGAAGATGTTTTCCAGCAGGACCCGGCGCCCGTCAGGGAGGCGGAAACGTTCAACAGCGGCTTGGGAGCGGGCCACGGCGTCGTTCCAGCGGGAAATGGCCTCGGAGTCTCGGCGCATGGACTGGTTTTCCATCTCGGCGGTGTGCACCCACAGGTGATGCCCTTTCACCCTGTCCACGCCCAACTGAGCGGCCAGTTCCACCACGGCGGGCAGCTCGGCGTAGTTGACTTCCATGAACGTTAGCTGGAAGGTCACTCGACAACGGTTGCCGCCGGCGGCCGCGTGACGGTCCCTGACGTTGATGAAGGTCCTCGCGTTTTCGAGGACCCTCTCCCAGTTGGAGCCCAGCATCACCCGCTCCTGGGTTTCCTTCGTCGCGCCGTTCCACGACACCTTGACGTCGGAACCAACTGGCACAATGCGCTCCGCCCAGGCATGGGCTCCGCGTCCGGGAAACATCCCGTTGGTGGTCAGGTTCATCTTGACCCCGTACTCGGAGCACATGTCGATGATCTCGTCCATGTGGCGGTAGAGGAGCGGTTCCCCCATCGTGGAAGGAATGATCTCCTGCAAGCCGTTCCCTACCGCGTCTGCCAGTACACGCCGGATTAGATCGATGTCCATGCGGCGCTTGGGCAACCCCGCCATGCGGCGGTCGGGCTGGGTGCTGCTGTAGGGCGAGTGGTCTTCGCACATGATGCAGCGCAGGTTGCAGTCGTCGGGGTTGGTGTCGAAGGTGATGCGCCACGGCCCATTGAAGGCTGCGCTGTCGGCGGCTGGCGCGTCGGTAACGGTTGTTGGGTGTTCAAGGCTCATGTGGTTTCTCTTCTGTCCAGGAGATTGGCGTAGATTCGCTCGATCTCCCTCGCGTGCTCGGCCATGTCCGGCACGTTGCCGTCGCCTGACTGCAGGTAGCCGCGGCGGCCCAGCTGCTGCGCCCACTGGGGTGCGTCCACCAGCCGCTGCATCTGAGCAGCGAGCGACTTCGGGTCCCGGTGCCTGAACAGGAGCCCGTTCTCCTCGTGGCCCACGTACTCGGCCATGCCGCCGTAGTCGGCGGTGATTACCGGCACGCCGGCCTGGAGTGCCTCGTGGATGACCAGGGGGGAGTTCTCGGCCCAGATTGAGGGAACCACGATGGCGTCGCAGTGGTCGAATACGTCGGACACGATGTCCTGATTGCGGTATTCGCTCAACCACTCCACGCGGTTGACGGCGTCGTCGCCCAGCGCCTCAGCCATGCGCTTCAGCCCCGCGGTTTCGACGCCCCGGTCCCGCCCCCAGATTCGGAGCCTGGGTTGGCCGGTCAGTTGACCGAAGGCTTCGATAAGGTGGTTGACTCCCTTGGCCGGGATGTGGGTGCCGATGTAGCCGAAGGTGAAGGCCCCGTCCTGGCGTCGTGCTCTTCCCGCCATGCGGTTCCGGTGGAAGCCGTAGTCGAGGTAGACGAGCTTGTCCTCGGGGAGGCCGAAATCATCACGGAACCGTCTCAGCAGGTAGCGGGCTGGCGCGAGGAACACGTCCACCGCGTCGCACACCCGCCGGACGTGAGCCATGCGCCGGTTTATCCAGCCGGTCCAGTAGGCCGCGTCCTGTTCGAACTCGTCGTCATCATTGCCGAAGTAGCGTCGGTAGCAGCGGACCGCGCACTTACGGTCGTCCTGCCCGTCG
>JAJDXU010000446.1 GCA_022823105.1 Dehalococcoidia bacterium | reverse complement strand
GATAAGGATGCCCCATCGCGCATCGATCGGCCTGGGCATACGGGTTTCACATTGATCAAGATGGCCCCGTTTCGGAGCGCTTACAACTGGGGGTGGGCCGATGGCACTGCGCATCGATCGGTGGACGATCATCCAGGCTCGGCGTGTGAACGCAGATTTGCAGCAAGCCGGTTGGTTTGATGCTTGCCGATGCGTAGGCTATACTACCCGACGGCTCAATCCAGCCTGGTATTTTCGGCACGACTGGGTGAGCAGCCAGGAGCAAGATCGCATGGATTTCAATATAGCCGTACTCGGTGGTGACGGCATTGGGCCCGAGGTGACTGCCGAGGGCGTCAAGGCACTTCAGGCAGTCGAGCGGGCGTTTGGGCACACGTTTACCCTGGAGTACGGCGACGTAGGCGGGATTTCCATTGACCGGCATGGAACCCCGCTCACTGATGGGGTTCGAGACCTGGCGACGTCGGCCGACGCCGTGTTGTTTGGAGCGGTTGGCGGGCCAAAATGGGATGATCCTTCGGCCCCCACGCGCCCAGAGGACGGGCTGCTGGCGTTGAGGGCGCATCTGAACGTGTTCGCCAACATCCGGCCGGTAAAGGTGTATCCGGAACTGACCGGCTCCAGCGTGCTGAAACCGCACGTGCTGGAGAACGTGGACATGGTGGTGGTGCGAGAGCTTACGGGCGGGTTGTATTACGCACAACCCAAGGGGCGGACCGAGACTCCCCAGGGCATCGTTGGCGTGGATACCATGCGGTACTCAGAGTCTGAGATCGAGCGAGTGCTCCGCGTGGGCTTCGAACTCGCCCGGGGACGGCGCAAGAAGCTGACCTCCGTGGACAAAGCGAACGTGCTGGAAACCTCGCGGCTGTGGCGAGCTACGGCGACACGGCTGGCATCCGAGTATCCTGATGTTGAGCTGGAGCACGCGCTGGTGGACGCGTGCGCGATGCAGATCGTGCTGCGGCCGGCGTCTTACGACGTGATCGTTGCCGAGAATACGTTCGGGGATATCCTTACGGATGAAGCGGCGATACTGGCCGCGTCGATGGGTCTGCTACCGTCAGCGAGCCTATCGGGCGTTCCGCAGGACGGGGCGCGCACGCCGGGGTTCTATGAGCCGATACATGGTACGGCGCCGGACATTGCGGGACAGGGGATCGCGAACCCGTGCGGTTCGATCCTCAGCGCGGCGATGATGCTGCGTTATTCGCTAGGTTTGACAGAGGAGGCGGCGGCGATCGAACGTGCGGTGCAGACCACGCTGGAAAACGGCCACCGAACCGCGGATATTGCGACCGCCGAGGATACCGTAACCAGCACCGTCGCGATGGGCGACCTGATCGCCCAAGCCATCGGGTAGGGCGTCCGGCGCTTCCATCGTGTTGAACATCCTCTCCGGCGCCGGCCTGGCTGTCGCCATTATTGTCTTTCTTGCCAGCGCCGTTGCGGTAGTGTACCTGGGTACATACCTCGCCAAGTACGGCGATGCCCTGGCGTCCCTGACCGGATGGGGGCGCCTCTTTGTTGGCAGCATCCTGGTGGCGCTGGCGACGTCCCTGCCCGAGGTATCGAACAACATCACCGCGGTTCGGATCGACAATCCGCAATTGGCGTTGGGCGACGTGCTCGGGTCCAATATGATCAATATGCTCACGCTGGGGATGGTGGCATTGCTCTTCGGAGGCAAGATATTTCTCGAAAAAGTTGCTCCGGAGCAGGGATATCTCATAGTGTTGGCCAGCGTATTGACGGGCCTGGCCGTGGTGTTTTCCTTTTTCAAGACCGGGATCCACGTCTGGCAAATAGGATTGTCGTCGATCATAGTGCTGGTGGTGTATCTGGTCGGGATGTGGTTCGTGTACAACCGCCGGCCCGCCCAATCGGACGAGGAGGGGGACGAGGACGCCGACATCACGCTGCGGAAAGCCTGGATCATGTTCATCCTGGTGTCCTTGGGGGTGATCGTTTCCGGCGTGCTCCTGGCGCAAAGCGTCGACCGAATCGCGCACGTGACCGGAGTGTCGTCGGGCGTACTGGGGATATTGGCGGTGGCGCTGGTCACCAGCATGCCGGAGATCTCGGCAACCCTCGCAGCGGCCCGCCTGGGCGCCGCGGATCTTGGATTCGCGGGCGTTTACGGGAGCTGCGTGTTCAACATAACCATTCTGGCGTACGCCGACATCTTCTACCGCAAAGGGGTGGTGGTCAACAGTTCCGAGACGGAGCATTACATAGCCGGGGTGATTGCCCTGGGATTGATAGCCTGGGGAGGCCTGCTGCTGTGGGGTCGGCGGCGTTTCCCACAGCCGGCGATCATTGGAGGTTTGGCGCTGATGCTGCTGGTGACCGTCGTGGGCGCGATATGGGTCGCCTTCCTGGGCACGCCAAGCGCGTGAGTAATCCCAAGGCCAACGACATACAACGACATCGAGATACGAAAAACCAGATACGACAGAGGACAAGTCTACGAACCTATGCTACGAGGAATACAGCCGTCGCCGATTATCAGACCCGCCGTTCCCGCCGATGCCGACGAGCTCGAAAAGATTTACTATTTCGCCAATCTGGACGCCGCGTTGAAATCGGACCTCAGCCTGGCCAAGATGAAACAGATGGTAAGCATGCTCGACGCCGGAGCGCTGGGGGATTTCAAAGACATAACACCGTCGTTCATCGATCGGACAGACCGGGCGCTGTTCGTAGCGGTAACCCAGGAAAACACGCCGTACGGCATGGCGGCAGTGATGAGGCGGGATGAGGAGAGTGCCGAACTCCAACGGGTTGCGGTGGACCCATTGAGGCAAGGGGGTGGGACTGCCAAAAAGCTGATGCAACACTGCATCGACCACGCTCTGGACCGATGGGAATCCCGATTTCTCGAGTTGTGGACCCGGGACCACATGCGGGCGGCGGTGAATTTCTATCGGAAGGTGGGTTTCGTAGAGACGAACCGTTCGGGCGAGGGTTCTTATCCGGAGCTCAACCCGATGCACTTCCGGCTGGATCTGAACTCGGCGAGCCCGATGGGTTAGATTTCGGCGCCGGGAAAGCGGGCCAATTCGACGAATCCGCCAGCGTCGTCGTCCCAACCGAACAAAGCGGATTCGACCACGCGGTCGCCGTCGATTCCCACCACCAACTGCTGGACCGGGTAGGCTGGACCATCGCCCCACGGGCTGGTGGCGACGGTGCGATCCGTGTCGGAAAGATAGGCGCGGCCGTTGGGGTGGGAGTGAAAGATAATCCGGGCCGGGGAGTCCGAGTCGAGGCTCCGGTTCAGGGCCATCAAGTCAGAGGAGCTGAACACGTAGGCCGTCTCTGCCGTGCGTTCCGAAGCGGTGGGATGAGATCCGCTGGCCTGGTCATTATCGGCGGGGCGGATGGCGTCGACGCTTGCGCCGTCGGCGGGGCCGGTGAGCCATCCGCAACATTCGGACGGGAAGGCCCGACGGGCTTCGTGATAGACCTGGGCCAGAATGGGCGACGGAATTTGAAGCGGATCCGCTAAATTGGTCATCAAACCCCCTTGTTACGAAATACGTAAAGTGCTATGCTGATTTCCGCCCATTTTGTGATTTGGCCGTAATACTCCGGTAATGGAGTGGCGGTAAACTGGAACCACATAACCCGCAACGATGAAATCAACAGCCCAGCCAGCCAGTCAGGATTGAAGAAAATGCAGACGCAGACCAAGTCCCGCAAGTCGTTGATGCGAAAGGCGTGCCCCCGGTGTGGCGGCGACGTGTGCCGCATGCGAGACACGTTCGGAGTGTATCACCAATGCGCGCAGTGCGGGCGCGAATTCCGCAAGCAGACAGCCGTGAACATTCCGCCGGCTACGATAAATTCTCCGGCCACGCACACTGAACACAAAGAGCCGATGATGGTATGACCATCTGACGATTACAGACAACCCGCAGGCAACGGCCTCGGAATTGTCTCCGAGGCCGTTTTCAATTTTTAACCGCAGCGAACCGGGAAAAGACCAAAGGCCAAAGACCCGATAACAAAGAGCAACGACAACGAGCGATGTTGACAACTACCGTCTGATAAGGAGCAACCATGATGGAACGATTAGTCAGCAATCGGCCGGCGGGCGCTCGCCGGCGGACGGAACTCCGGTCCTGTCCTCATTGCGGGGGCAACGTACGCCTGATTCGGGACGTGTACGGCGCCTACCACCAGTGCCTGCAGTGCAGCCGGGAGGTTGAACCTGCGGCGGCGGTTGCCCCCCTGCACACAGCCACAACCGTGCTGCCAGTGGGTCCGCAGATGGACGAGCTCAGGGTAGCCTAACGTCCGTGGATACGGCACCCGTGCAGATCGGGGTTGACCGCTGAGGCGAGTCAACCCCGGTTCAATTTGACGGCAGCCGTTTAACGGTAGCGGCGAGGGCGGTTGGAGTTCCGTTCCTGCACGAACTTACCGTATTCATGGACGGCCTGTTCCTGCGTGGCGGTCTGGATCGACCCTGGGCGCAGCTGTCGAATGAACGCTATCGCTTCATCAGGGTCGTAACCGGTGTTCACCAAGTAGGAAGCCAGGATAGTCCCGGTGCGACCAATTCCGGCGGCGCAGGTTACCACGGTGGGGCGTTCCCAGGTTTCTATCTGCTGTTCGACGAAATTGACGATACGGTCGATCTGCTCGATGGTAGGAGCTTCGAAATCAGGGACCGGTTCGAACATTTCGGTAAATCCCCAAGGCTCGGCCGAAATAGTATTTTCTTCCATGCGAACCACTGCCGTGATGTCCTGACGCTCGAAATAGATCAGATGACGGCGGTCGGTTGGTCCCATCGCTCCGGCGAGAGAGCCGTGGAGGATCCAGCTAAAGTTCCGATAGTTGTCTTGCATTGGTGTCACCGGACGATCCTGTTGCGGCGGGGTTCCTGCTGGTGGTGATTTGCGCCAGGGAGTCGGATGGGATTCCGATTAGCCCGATCAGTCGGAGGGAATCCACGCCCGACACCCGTACCAACTTATCACGAGAGCCGTGTCCTCGCACGATTTCGATGTCCCTCGCCGGGATTCCCAGACAGTTTGCCAGAGTGTCGATTACGGCGAGATTGGCTTTGCCATTGACGGGTGGAGCCGCAACGCGGACTCGGAGCGCGTCGCCGTGCCAACCGACGACCTCGGATCGGGATGAGTTTGGACTCACCCGCAGTTTCAGAATGGAGTCGCCAGCCTCGGACATGAGCCGTTGGTTGATGGTCTGGTATAGTAAGGGCCAGGGGCAGGGGGACACCGGTCCCGAGTTGATCGGAGAACGGGATGCAGTATAGCAATATTACGCTTTCTCGAGATGACAAGGTTGCCACGATTCGATTGAATCGCCCCGACGCGCTGAATGCGCTGAACCCCGAACTGCTCCGAGAGTTCGCCGCGGCGACGGCCGAGGTAGGCAAAGACAGCACCTTGAAAGTCCTGGTGGTCCGAGGTGAGGGCAGGGGATTCTGTGCCGGGGCAGACCTGCTCTTTTTCGACAAGGCGCTGGACGATCTGTCGCTGCTGCCCGGCTACATACAGGATTTGAACGACACGCTATGCGGCCTGGAGGAGTTACCCGTGCCGACGGTTGCGGTGGTCCACGGATACGCGCTGGCGGGCGGGATGGAACTGATGATGGCGTGCGACATGGCGATCGTGGCGGACGACGCGCGCATTGGAGACCAGCATGCCAATTTCGGCTTGATTCCGGGCGGCGGATCGACGCAAAGGCTGCCGCGCCGCGTGGGAATGCCGAGGGCGATGGAGCTTTTGACCACGGGCCGCTGGTTGTCCGGGGTGGAGGCGGTGGAGTGGGGCCTCGCGCTGCGGTCGGCGCCGGCCGATAGCATCGAAGAGGAGTTGGAGTCGCTCCTGGCGGGATTGCGCGGGAAAAGCCGAACGGGCCTGGCGCTGATGAAATCCCTGGCGCGGGCGAGCCAGGATGTGCCACTGCGGGACGGCGTTGCATTGGAAAGCGCGACGTTCGCCCGATTGTTTGGTACCTCCTCGCATCCCCGGGAGGGGATCAACGCGTTCAAGGAGAAGCGGCAACCCGAATTCTGAACCAAATGGCATAGCACAGGACTACGATTTGAAGATCAGAGAAATCCTAAAAGAACGACGAACAGTTTCATTCGAATTCTTCCCTCCGAGGGAAGCGGACGGTGTGCCGACTGTCGTAGAGGTTGTCAAAGACCTGCAGCGGTTCGCTCCCGATTTCGTATCGGTCACCTACGGCGCGGGTGGCGGCACGCGGGCTTTTACCGAAGAGATTACGATGCGGCTCAAGTCCGAAACACGATTGGAGGTGATGGCCCACCTTACATGCGTGGCCCAAACCCGATCAGAGGTGCATGGTGTCTTGGAGCGATTGCAAGCTGCGGGCATCGAGAACGTCATTGCCCTGCGGGGCGACCGGCCGGCGGGCGATGATTCAGGCGGACCCGGAGCCGATGAATTCGCCCACGCTACGGACTTGATCACGCACATACAGGACAACTTCGACTTCGGCATTGCGGGCGCGTGTTACCCGGAGGGGCATACCGAGTCGGAATCCCTGGAAACCGACATCGGGTACGCCCGCATGAAGCAGGAACTGGGCGCGGACTTCCTGATCACGCAGTTGTTCTATGACAACGACTATTTCTTCGATTTCCAGGAAAGGGCCGCCGCCGCCGGGATCACGGTGCCGGTGATACCCGGGGTGCTCCCGATTCTCAGCACGCCACAGATTCGGCGGTTTACTTCGCTGTGCGGCGCGACCATACCGGCCGAACTGGACGAAAAACTGGAACGGTACGCGGACGATAACCGGGCGGTGCGTGAAATCGGGATCGAGCACGCCACGCGGCAGGCTGAGGAACTTTGGGCCCACGGGGTGCCGGGCATACATTTCTATGTGCTGAACCGCCGTTACTCGGTATCGCACATCCTGAGCAACCTGGACATAGGCGGGCACACAGCCGAATAACCGCATAGGGCCCGGCGCAGCCCGCAATGCGCGACCACATGCTGACGACCGGAGTGGACTTCGTAGAAATCGACCGCGTGGCCGGGGTCCTGGAACGCTACGGCGACCGGTTCCTGCGGCGCATATTCACCCCGGGGGAGATCGCGTACTGCCGGGGACGGGCGCCGAACCTTGCGGCTCGATTTGCCGCCAAGGAGGCGGTGATGAAGTCGCTGGGAACCGGTTTTCGAGGAGTGGGTTGGCGTGACGTGGAGGTGGTGAGAGCCCCCAGCGGAGCTCCGAGTCCCCGGCTGCACGGACGAGCGCGGCGGCGCGCCGAGAGATTGGGCGTGACCGAGATTGCCATCAGCCTCTCGCACTCGCGGGGATTCGCCATGGTGGTGGCAGTAGCATCGCGGCCGGACAGCGACGAAACCAGGCAAGCCACCGAGGCCACACTGTGGGGAGAATCGGTGGCGCCAAGGTCCTCGTAGCTTCGCTATGCCGCCGAATCATCACGCTTGAGCAATACTACCGTGGCAGCGTATCCCACGAAAGTCGTCAGCGTGGCGCAAATGCAGGCGCTGGAGGCCGCATCGGAGCGGCTGGGGATCAGCACGGATACGCTGATGGAGAACGCGGGGCTGGCGTGCGCCGAGTTCATCAGGGAACGCATGGGTGGCGCCGCCAGTCGTAAAGTCCTGTTGTTGATCGGTCCGGGCAATAACGGCGCGGATGGTTTGGTGATCGGGAGACACCTGAGGCGTTGGGGCGCGGACGTTTGCTGCTACGTGGTTAGAGGTCGCCCTGTCGACGACCCGAAAATGCTGGACGCTCTTGGGTACGGCGTGAACGTCGTTGACGCGACGGACGATTCCGGCTTCGACAAGTTGCGAGACTGGCTGACGAACTCAACGGTGGTGGTGGACGCGATATTGGGGGCCGGCCGATACCGCCCTCTGGAGGGGGTTGTGAAGGGTGTGGTGGAAATCACCAACGAGCACAGGTCCGGACATCCAGTGTGCGACGTGGTCAGCATAGATTTGCCGACGGGAGTTAATCCTGACACCGGAGAGACGGATGAAAACGCCCTGGCGGCTGACGTGACGCTGGCATTGTGTTATCCGAAGTTCGGGATCGCAAATTTTCCGGGCGCGGCTCTGGCGGGGCGCATCGCGGTACTGCCCATCGGCCTGCACCCGGAAGCCACCGACGGAATTGACCTGCCAGTGGAGTGGATGACCCGCGGCTCGGCGGCAAGGCTGCTGCCGGACCGTCCGATCGATTCACACAAGGGCACCTATGGACATCTGCTGATCGTCGCCGGGTCACGAAACTTCGTGGGGGCTGCGGCGCTGGCAGCATCGGCGGCGCACCGGGTCGGAGCCGGGTTGGTAACGCTGGCAACGCCGCAGTCCGTGTATCCGCTGGTGGCGGCGAAGCTGACCGAAACCATCCACCTTCCGCTGCCGGAGGATGCTGACGGCAGGATCGACGTGTCCGCAGCAGAGATCGTACGGGAGCGTATCACCGGGTACTCTGCCCTAGCGTTGGGTTGCGGATTGGGCTGGTCGCCTGGCACGACGGCGTTTGTCGACCGTCTGTTGCTGTGCGGGTCTGACGCGCCGACCTTGCCGACCGTGATAGACGCCGATGGCTTGAACTGTCTGGCTCAATGCGCGGACTGGTCAAAACGCCTGAACGCGGATGCGGCGCTGACACCGCATCCAGGCGAAATGGCGACTCTGACCGGGCGGTCCACGTCCGAGATACAAGCGGGCCGGTTGTCCACCACCGAGGAGTTTGCGGGCCGATGGCGACGAACAGTGCTGTTGAAGGGGGCTCACAGTGTGGTGGCGGCGCCGAATTCGGGTCTGAGCATATTGCCGTTTGCGAATCCGGCTCTGGCGGCGGGAGGCACGGGAGACGTGCTGACCGGGATGATTGGGGGCCTTCTTGCCCAGGGATTGCCGCCGTTTGCAGCGGCGCGGTTGGGCGGATTTCTCCACGGCACGGTGGGTCAAGAAGCCAGAGATGAAATGGGGGCGTCCGGCGTGGTGGCGTCCGACCTGATACACCGGATACCGCAGTTGATGGAGAGTCTCCGGTCGCAAGGACGATGAACGGAGACAGGAACGATGGCGCTGAACGACGCACAGATTGACCTGTTGAACCGGACTCCGGTTGGCCACCTGGCCACCGCGGACGGCAAGGGGCGGCCCTATGTTGTCCCGTTTTGTTTTGTTTGCGACGGCGGAGTGATCTACTCGATATTGGATGGGAAACCGAAAAGTTCCGGCTTGAGGCGGTTGCGGCGAGTACGCAATATCCTGGACAATCCAAGGGTTTCGGTAGTGATAGACCATTATGAAGCGGACTGGACCAAGATTTGGTTCCTGCTGGTACAGGGAACCGCCGAGTTGTTGGAGCCAGGCCCGGAGCATGCCGCCGCGCTGGTGCGACTGCGCTCCAAGTACCCTCAGTATGAGCGGATGGACCTGGACGAGAATCCGATGGTGAAGGTCATCGCCGAACGGGCAACGGGTTGGAATGGGGGTTGAGACGGCGAGATTGACGCTGCCTTGACCCGATTCACTGCCGCCCATAGAATGCCCGCAGCCGCACCAGGCAACGAGTGCGGACGAACGAGGATGCTATGGCCCAACTGGTTTTCATTCACGGCCCGGGTGCGGGGGGCTGCGCCGATTCGTATGCTCACCAGATGCAGCACTACCCGGGGAGCCTGGCTCCTCACCTGCCCGGCCACCTGGACGGGACGCCCTGCAGCAGCGTGGAGAGATACACGGACTGGCTGAGGGGGTGGCTGCATGCCCAGGGGCATGACCGTGATCTGGTGCTGAGCGGGTTCACGCTCGGAGCGTGCGTGGCTCTCCAATACGCGCTGGATTACCCCGACGAAGTGAAGGGACTGGCGCTCATGACCATCGCCATGCGACCCAAACAGCGCCGGGCGGGCGATTTGGAGTTCCGCCTGGAAGCAGCCCGAAACGCGGAAACATACGAGAAATGGCTGGGAATGATGGACGGCATCATGCATTTCATTGAACCGGACCTGCGCGCCAAACTGCTGCAGAGGCATCGAGAGGTCGGGCCAGTGGCGCAGCACTCCGACCTGGTGGTGATCGACCGGTTCGACCTGCGAGACCGTATCCACAACTTGCAGTCGCCGCTCCTGCTGATCCAAGGAG
>JAJDXU010000283.1 GCA_022823105.1 Dehalococcoidia bacterium | reverse complement strand
CCGCCTTCTCTGATTATCCATTGGTGGCGATTTGTCCACCTACGAGGTGACGTCACGGTCCTCTCCTGTACAAGCTCGGAGCGTTACCCGTTTTGGGGTGGGCGCTCGGGCCAGTTGTCGAGCCAGGGCAGTTCCCGCTCTGGAAAGGTGCGGGCGTAGAGTTCGAAGGCGGCGGTCCAACCAGCCCCGTCCGGTTGCCCGGTGGATCTGACGGAGCATTTGCTGCCCAGGTGATGCTTGATCGACAGCAGGATGGCGCTGACGAGGGTGTCGTAGTCGCGGCACTCGGTTTTGCATTTGCAGTGGATTCTGCCGAATAGGCCGACCTCTCGATTGGCTGCCAGGTGGGGCGGGTACTGGAAGTCGTCGCAGGAGTCGCCACGGCCATTGAAGGAGATGAAGTGTTGGTGGAACATGGGTCCATGCTGTGGGTCCGCAGCCGTGAACTGGAGCGGCACGCTGCAGTTTTCGGCGAGTAGCGCGGCGTCCTGCGCGATCAAGGGGGTTTGCGGGGAATGGCCTTTGGCGATGGACCAGTCGTGGGAGTAGATCATCGTGCGGCGGCTGCGTTCCTTGCCGACCTCGCCGAAGTACCGCCGGTTGGCCATCTCGATGTTGTGCATGGCCTGGGCGTGCAGCATTTTGCCGACGGCCTCGGCTGTTTCCCGCAGTGAGTCTACCTCGCGGTCCGGTTCGATGAGGTTGTGGGTTACTTCCGTTGATCGGGAAGTTGCGCCTTCGACGTCTTGGGGAAGTCTGCTTGGGGATTCCATGAAGCCGCCTCCTGAGACAGATCGTTGCCGGTTACCAATATGACAATTGCCCCGCTTGCGGCGGTGAAGGTCGGGCAACCAGGTTTCGATGTTTTCCACGGCGCGCCGTACGATGGGTCCGCGACTGGACCGGCGTCGTCCGGGCGGTGCTGGCGCGGAAACGCAGGCTGCGTAGCGACATCGCGCCCGAATGGACCGCGCCAAGCGTGACTGGCCCACCTGGGGATGCTTCTTCGAGACCGTTACCGATTGAGTTCCATGAGGGCTTGCTTAACGGCCTCTTCGCTGAATCCTTGCTGGAACGCCTGCTGGTAGGCGGATTGCGCCTCTTGCTTTCTCTCCAGCCGGCCCAGCACTTTGCCGCGTGCGAAGTGATACCTGGCTGCCTCCCACCGCAGGGGTGAGGCGAGAGATTCGTAGGCGGCGTAGGCGTCGACCGCCTGGTCGTAATGGTGTTCGATCCACGCCTGTCGTTCTTCGCTGTCGGGGCGGTGTATGGGGTTCCGTCCCAATGCCCAGGCCAGATGGGTCTCCGCTTTGATGCGGTGGGCGTTCGGGTTGTCGGCGCCGAGTTCAATCGCCTGGTCGATGTCGCGCAGCATGTCGATGGCGGAGGAGTACGGCAACCCAAGCTGGGCCCAGGTGGCCATGTAGTGGCGCAGGTCGGGGTGGTCCGACGATATGACGATGGGATCGAAGAAGTTCGGATGGCTGACGCGGGAGTTGTAGGAAACGCGTGTCGGGAACGGCGGGTTCGGCTGACTTACGTGGGAAGGCAAAGCCATCGTCGTCCACATGCCGGCTTCCGGGTCGGCGGTGAGTTCATCTGGGTAGTCGCACCATTCCCACATTGCCCTGGCCTGGCTCATTTCCGCCCACTGGCGCTCGTACCGCTTGGCATCGAACCACGAGCCCGCCAGTTGCGAGGCGATGATGTGGAGGGGTTGCTCACCGCCGTATCCTGGGTTCCAGGCAATTGGTACGTCATCGGCGGCGGCGATGATCCTGTCGTTGCAGGCAGGTATGTTCAGGTACTTCAGGCCTTCTTCGAGCTGCCCCTGGACGGCGAGGAGCGCTCCTTTGATTGCCAGGTGTGCCGTGATCTCGCTGGAGTAGTTCGAGTTGAGGTCGTTGGCGTTTGTGGGTGGATAATTCTCGTCCCAATAGAAGAGCGCCGTGGGGTCGCTGTAGTCGAACCCGTTGATGGTGTCGGTCGCCTTTTGAACGTCTCCGAGGTTCCAGTAGGAGATTGCCAGCAGGGCTCCGGCCTCGATGTCTCGGCTGGGTTCGAGGTCCTCCGCGTGCTGGACGATGGCTTCGTAGTCGCCGATCTGGGCCCATGTCCTCGCCCTCTGGACGTAGAGGCTGGCCCTGCGGTCCTCTTCGGTTACTTCGATGATCTTGCTCAAGTCCTCCAGGGCTTTTTTGTGCCACCGCAGGTCGCGGTGGGCGAGGTACCGGTTGCGGAGGAAATTGGCGTCGTCTGGGTTGAGGAGGAGATGCGTGTCCGCTTCAATGATGGTCTCGATGTTCCGGTGCACGTCGGCGTGATCGTAGAGCTTGACCAGTCCGTAGGGCGCGAGGTTCTGGTTGAGCTCGTGGGTTGAGCCTTGGGGCAACCGCTGGAGGCCGTAGGTGTCGATGGTGGCGTAGTCTCCCGAACGGTAGAGGGCCGTGAAGTGGGCGAGGTCGGCGTCCGCACGCGCGAACTGGTCCTCGTGGTGGATCATCTCCCGAGCCGTCTTGGCGTCCGCGAGCGCGTCTTCGTAGTTCCCCATCTCGCTGTGCGCGTAGGACCGAAACGCGTGGGCACGGCCGGCGTTTTCCGCTCCCATCGCCAACGCCTTGTCGAAGTCCTGCATGGCGCCGTCGTGGTCCCGCAACATGATGCGGGTGAAGCCGCGCAGCGTGTACGCCTCGGCCAGGTTGGGGTTGTTGGCGATGGCCTGATCAAGAGAGTGCGCCGCACGGTGGAACCTTTGGTTCAGCAAATACAGCTCGGCTTCCAGGTAGAGATCTTCCGCGTGTTGGCGTTGCTCGCCCGTGGGCGCCGGTTGTTCGGCTTGGCCGCTCTGCCTGCTCGCGGCTGGTGTCGTGGGCGCTTCCGTCGGTTCCGATCTGCTGGCTTGAGGCGGCGTGCTGGAGCCAGTGGATCCTGGACTGCCGGCGTTTGCCGACTGGCGGCTGTTGGTGGGAGTGGCGGCGTCCGCAGTGACGTTCCTGGCGGCGCTCCCCGAAGGTGCTGGGTCGGTTCTGTCCCTGGTTTGGGTGGCCGGCCTTTCCTCGGCAGGCTCGGAAGCGGTTTCCTCCGAGCCGCATGCCGCCACTGTGGTGGTCGAGATTAGGGCGGCCGCGACCATTGGCAGCAGAACCCTGCGGCGAACGCGCTTAGCTCTGGGAAAGGGCTCCAGTTTGAAATCGGACAGCCACCCTAGCAGTGCGTGCTTGCCGGTGCGGCCTTCGGTGGCGGGAAGGGTGGCGCGGTTTGGCGCTGGGCCGACCCCTGGCAGATGCTTCAACATGGAACCTCCTCACGGATCCGGGATAGGCAATCTGCGAGAACTGCGAATCCACAAGCGTGGACGCCGTGAGGAGGCACGTAGTGCCTACCCGTACACATCCACGCCCAGTGGACCCGCAGCGGGCCGTTTGTGGGCGGATTCCCAGTTCTCGCGCGGCCAGCCTACCGCCACGCTATTGGCGCGTCAAGTGACGGGTCAGGCGGTGGGAGGCGCGTGAGTCGCGGTGTGAGGTTACGCCGTATGCCGGCGGTTTTCCTGCGTTGCTTTGGTGCGAAACAGGTAGGCGATCTGGCTACCGATTTTGCTGCTTATCGTGAGCGTGGGTTTGGTATGGGGAACACGCCATGCGGTGTTGGACTAAGCTGGTTGCGCCATCGGAGACTTGCCATTAATACGCCTGGAGTTGCGCGTCGGTTCATGGGAACCCTGCTGGGATCGTGCCCCGTTGGGATGGTGGGCCGTGCCAGATGGACTTGCCTAGAGTGCCGCTGGCCATCACGACGCGCTCGGGAGCGGGATTCGGTGTGCTACTGCTTGGATGTCATTGGTGAGGATGGATCACCGTAGGGACGGAAAGACCACCGAAAAATTACGATGTAGAGGTCAGTACTATGCGCTCCAGTCGCAGGCGGCCTTGGTCCTGGATCGTTACGCGGAATTCGGCTTCGGCGCCAGCGGGAACGAGTTCGATGGCTTCCCGCAACTGCCGTTCATCAGCGTCGATCTGGTAGATCAGAGCACCTCGCGAGTCCAGGCCCAGCAGGGAGTTCGAGAACCGCTCTGGCTGATCGGCCGTCTGCCGGTTCGTCGTCGTTACTATGATGCCAGGCAGCAATTCGCTGTCCGGGGACACTTCCGCCCACCCGATACGGGTTCCCGTGATTGTAATAACGTGAGTCTGGTTCATACTCTCCATGCCTTTTCGCAGCGAAATGCCTTGGCTGGCGAAGTCAGTCCGGTGTCAACTGGTGACACTTCTGACACGAGTACGGGAGCTTTCATGAGCCCTGCTGTTGAAGACGCTTCTCCAGTTCGCGAATGCGGGCTTCGGCGTTTTCCGCACGCGCTTCGGCAGCGACGCGGGCTTGACGCTCGCCATCGGCGCGGGCGCGTTCGTTCTCCGCACGGGCTTCGGCGGCGATGCGCCCCGAGTGTTCGCTGTCGGCGCGGGCGCGTTCGGTGTCTAAGGTGGCGATGTGCTGCTCCGTCACGGGGTCGTACCAGCCCAGCTGTCCTTGTTCCCATCGGAGGATCAGGACCAGGACAGCGCTGTACCCCTGGAGGGCGTCGTCGTCCAGTTCATCAATCGGGATGGGTTGGTAGGCGCCGTCCACCAGCCGGTCTCCGGCCAGCCTGGCGCCGTAGAATTCGCCCGTTTTGTCAAAACGCCAGTATTCGAGGATGCCGAGGGCGGCGTAGTCGTCCCGTTTCGCGCCTACGTCAATGCTTGCCGTGCTTTCCGAGGCGACTTCCAGCACCAAGTCCGGCGGTTTGCCCTGCTCCGAGACGATGTACCCGTTGCTCGCCTGGTAGTCGGCGGGAGCGACGTCAAACGCGACCATGAGGTCAGGGCGGCGTGCTCTGGTACGGTCTTCGCTGGGATGGGCAATCATCCAGCGGTCGGCTTCCACCAGGGTGGTATCAGGGTTGCCGAGGTGCCGAGCGAGGTGGTAGGTGTTGCCGCTCTTGGACAGTTGGTCGAACTGGGTCATCTCGTCGGGCTCGCGCCGGGGCGGGTCCGGCAGTCGGAAACGGCCGGGGGATTTGGTGGTTTTGGCGTCGGCGGTGGTCATGTGGACCTCTGGGGATTGACGTGCTGGGCCTTCCGGCGGTGGTATCGGAGGGTTGGCCCGATTATACGCCGGACGGCTGGCGGCTGAGTGGGCTGTCGTGTCAGGATGACGGCTTGAACTCCGCCGGCTATGGTGCCGTCAGCGGGCCAACCTTCGGTCCCGTTCGGCTGCCTCATGGTTGCCGAGGTTTTCGTGGATCCGTGCGCGCATTCGGTACGCTTCGGGGTCGTGACCCTCGAACAGTTCGATGTGCCGGTCCATGTCGGCGAGGGCGTTGTCCCGTTCCGGCGTCGGCAGTCGGGTGTAGGCGACGACGGGGTGGGCGTAGCCCATGTGGTGGTCGGGACCCAATCCGATTGCTCGGGTCGCGTCCTCAATGCCTCTTTCTGGTTGAGGCGTCGGCGCGATGGTGTAGGCGTGCGCCCGTCGGCGCCAGTGGCCAGCGTCGTTGGGATTCAGTTCGATACCGTTGCTGTAGTCCATCAGTGCCTGGTCATGCCGGCCGGCGTACATATACGCCGTGCCACGGGCCTCGTAGAGGTCGGAGACCTCGGGTTGGATGCGGATGGCCTCGTCGTAGGCCGCGATGGCTGAGAACCAAGCTGCAGCGCGCATATGGGCGTAGCCTTGCTGGTACCCGCAGATGACGTAGGCGTCAGTCAGGCCGGCGTGTGTCGCATCATCGATGACCTGGACCTGCGACCGGTCCGGCGTCGGAAAGGAGTCTTGCCTTCCGAGAGTTTCGTTGCCAGTCTCTACCGCGCCGCACGCTGGCGTCAACGTCAGCGCCTCCATCACGCAGACGAGGGAGTGGGGGCGTTCGCGTCGTCTGGCAAAAGTTTGCTGGTTGGGGAGTTGGTCTCGTTGTTCGCCGGATCAGTTTATTGGGTGTTCATTGGGCCCGCAAGGCTGGTTGCTTGAAAACTCGGCGGGTCGCTGATGTCGGGTTGCCATCTGGCGGCATCGTGCCCGGTTTCGAGCGAAAACGGCGCCAAAGGGTGCAGTTGAGGTGAATGTGGCGTGCTGAAAATGAAACCGGCTACCGCACCGTCCGGGTGGCCGTTGTCGCCGAACCAACGGCGACAGCATCATTTCGCTAGCGGCCTATTCCTCCTCGCTGTAGGCTGGCATCACCAATTCTGTCGCTGAAAATGCTTGTCGGAGGCAATGGTGGAG